>JANOTV010000395.1:0-5259 GCA_031416495.1 Gemmatimonadota bacterium | reverse complement strand
CCCCGCTTTTCTTTGCTCTGGCACAACGTCCTGGGACGACCTCTCACCTGAACGTCCACGACGGCTGGTGCGTCTTGTCGTCGTGACTTAAGCTCGACTCGCTCACTGCCCGACCTTCCTCAAAACGCCTCCAGCATGCGCCTCCGACTCGCCGTCGCACTCGCCGTCGCACTCGCTCTCGTCGCCGCGCCTCTCGCGCCCCTTTCCACCTCTCTCGCCACCTCTCTCGCCGCCCAGCAGCCGGCCGTGCCGCCAGCAACCGGCGTAGGCGCAGCCGCTCCGGCCGGCGGTGTGCAGGGTGCCGCCGCACGTCGTGCGCCGCGCCCGTACCGCCAGGTCATCACCGACAAGGCTGTCTCCGACACGGGCCTCTTCACCGTGCATCAGGTCGACGAGCGCTGGTACTTCGAGCTCCCGGACTCCCTGATTGATCGCGATCACCTGCTCGTCACGCGCATCGCGGGCGTGCCGGCCGGCGTCGGCGGATTCCTCTCCGCCGGCTCGAGCGTGAATGAACGGCTCGTGCGATTCGAACGGCGCGGCGATCGCGTGATCCTTCGCGCGCTCAGCACCTCCGCGTTCGCCGAAGACTCGCTCGCGATCGCCGTCTCCGTGCGACTGAACAACATCGGCCCCGTGCTCGGTGCGTTTCCCGTGCAGGCGTACAACAGGGACAGCAGCACCTTCGTGCTCGACGTGACCGAGTTCTTCTCGGGCGACACGCCGGCGCTCTCCGGACTCACCGCGGCGCAGCGTCGCACCTACCAGGTCCGCCGTCTTGACGCGGTGCGCTCGTCGCTCGACGTCGTGCGCAGCTTTCCGATGAACATCGAAGTGCACCAGACGCAGACCTTTGACGCCGGCGCCCCGCCCGATGACACCGACGCCGCGACGCTCACCCTCGGCGTGCAGCAGTCACTCGTGCTCCTGCCCCAGCAGCCAATGCGCCCGCGGTACGCCGATGCGCGCGTCGGGTTCTTCACCGTGTCGCGCGTGAACTACGGCCTCGACGAACAGAAGGCCACGAGCGAGACGTTCATCAGGCGCTGGCGCCTCGAGCCGAAGGATCCCATCGCCTACGCGCGTGGTGAACTCGTCGAACCCGTGAAGCCCATCGTGTACTATCTCGACCCCGCGACGCCGGTCAAGTGGCGCCCGTACGTGCGCGCCGGCATCGAGGCGTGGGCGACGGTGTTCGAGAAGGCCGGCTTCAAAAATGCGGTGCTCGCCAAGGACGCTCCGTCGCCGAAGGAGGATCCCGAGTGGAGCGCGGAGGACATCAGGTATTCCGTGGTGCGCTGGGCCGCATCGACCGTGCGCAATGCCGTGGGTCCGAGCACCTCCGACCCGCGCACCGGTGAGATCATCGAGAGCGACATCACCTGGTACCACAATCACATGCGGTCGTACCGCAATCGCCTGCTCATTGAGACCGGCGCGGCGAACCCCGCGGTGCGCACCCTCGAGATCCCCGAAGAGGTGATGGGTGAGACGATGAAGCAGGTGATCACGCACGAGGTCGGGCACGCGCTCGGCTTGCCGCACAACATGATCGCGTCGGCGTCATTCCCCACCGACTCGCTGCGCTCGCGTGCGTTCACGTCGCAGTACGGTGTGTCGGCGACCATCATGGACTACGCGCGCCAGAACTACGTCGCGCAGCCCGGCGACGGGCTCAGCAGCAAGGATTTCATCCGCCGCCTCGGACCCTTCGACGACTTCGCCATCGAATGGGGTTATCGCTTGCTGTATCAGGCGCCGACCGCCGAGCGCGAGCGTCCGATCCTCGACGGGATGATCAAGAAGTCGACGGGGATGTTCGCGTATCGCTACCTGCCGCAGAACCTCGTGGGTACAGACCCCCGCGCGCAGACCGAGGACCTCGGTGACGATCCCGTGAAGTCCACGACTTACGCCATCGCCAACCTGAAGCAGGTGGTGCCGAACCTCGTGGCCTGGACGTCGCGTGCGGGCCGGGATTACGAGGACCTCGGAGAGATCCACGGCGAGCTGCTCGGCATGTGGTCCACGTACATGGGACATGTGGCGAACGTCGTCGGTGGCATGCAGGTCGATGCGAAGGTCTCGGACCAGGCTGGGCCGGTGTGGCAGGTGGTGCCGGTCGCGCGCCAGCGCGCCGCGCTCCGCTTCCTGACCGCGCAGGTGTTCGAGACGCCGAGCTGGCTCGTTCCGAACGACGTGCTGAGCCGCATCGGGCCGACGGCGTCGGGCAACGGCGTGCTCGCGACGCGTCAGGCGGCGGTGCTATCGTCGCTGACGACGTCGGCGCGCCTCGACCGGATGGCGCAGGCGACGGTACTTCAGCCGGGCGTCGGGTATGAGGCGTCGGGCTACCTCACCGAGCTGACCCGGGCGCTCGCCGGCACCGCATTGCCGGATGCGAATAGGCGCCAGTTGCACCGCGCCTATCTCGAGCGTCTGCAGGAACTCAGTGATCCGCCAGCCCCGACGGCCGGCCCGGGCCAAGGTGGTGGTATTGGTGGTCCGGCAGTGAACGTGCGCCGCACGGACATCGCGTCGCTCGCCCGCGCCCAGGTGCGCAATGTTCAGGCGACGGCGCGCGCATACGCCGCCGCAGCGACGAACTCAGCGATGAGGGCGCATTGGCTGGACTTGGTGGATCGTGCGGAGAATATCCTGAATCCCAACTAAGGGGTGTGAGGGGTGAGGTGGGCATCCGGCAGACGGGTGCCCCCCTCGAGGTGAACCTCCTGGGATGCGCATTCTCGGCGGCCTCCAGTTCCCCCGTTTCCGCCACGATCACCGAGAAGAACGTCCCTCCGAGGTTGAGAAGCAGGGGGATGGCGGCCGATTGCAGGTGTTGCTTGATGCGCGTGCTGGCGCGGTCCCTGGCGCCCGTTCCGGCTCCCTCCCGGAGTGCCTTGGCGCATAGCTGGCGGCATAGCTGGCGGCATTGACATCGTGCAGTACCCGACTAGCTTTCGCAGGCTGCACCGAATCCGTAACAGTAGGACTCGATGTGGCAGGATGGCCTTCACGGCATCCCCGGGGAGCTGCACCCCGGACAGATGGGCCCGCCAACGTCGGTTCCTTGACGCGCGGGGGGAGTGGACAGCCCGATCGATCCCGCCTTGGTCTTGTACCCAGGCGCCGCGATTCCCGAAAAGCCTGCAGGACAATTCGAACGTCGGGTGATTTTCCCTGTTTGCACCCGATGCGCCGAGGGTCCCCAGTCGCGCTCCAGTGGCGGCTGTACCCGGCGAGTGGCGGATGGATACCGGTTCCCCGGATGCTCTACAGGGGGGAACGCCGGTCCAGCCGCGTTTTTGTTTCTTGAATCTTCTGAATCTTCTGGATACTGAGCCCGATGCCACGCACGACCGACCTCAAGTACTATCGCAATATCGGCATCATGGCCCACATCGATGCCGGGAAGACCACGACCACTGAGCGAGTCCTGTACTACACAGGCAAGTCGCACAAGATCGGCGAGGTCCACGATGGTGCGGCCACGATGGACTGGATGGAGCAGGAGCAGGAGCGCGGCATCACGATCACCTCCGCCGCGACGACCTGCTTCTGGCAGCGCCATGGCCAGAGCGACAAGAAGGGCGATGGCCCCGAATACCGCATCAACATCATCGACACCCCGGGACATGTCGACTTCACGGTCGAAGTGGAGCGTTCGCTCCGCGTGCTCGACGGTGCGGTGACGCTGCTCGACTCCGTCGCCGGCGTCGAGCCGCAGACGGAGACGGTGTGGCGCCAGGCGGACCGGTACAAGGTCCCGCGGATGATCTTCGCGAACAAGATGGACCGCGTGGGTGCCAACTTCGAGCGTTGCGTCGAGATGATCCGCGACCGTCTCTCGAAGCATTCGTACCCGCTGCAGCTCCCCGTCGGCTCGGGTGAGCTCTTCACCGGCCACATCGACGTCATCGAGCGCAAGCAGTACGTGTTCGACACCGAGTCGCTGGGCCGCTCGTTCGCCGTGCTCGAAGTGCCAGAGGAGTTCCGCGAGGCGATGGAAGCCGCGCGCAAGGAACTCATCGACGCCGCCGTCGAGCATGACGACGTCCTGATCGAGAAGTACCTCGCCGGCGAGGAGCTCACGAACGCCGAGATCCGCCAGGCGGTGCGTTCCGCGACCGTCAAGATGAAGTTCGTGCCGATCCTCTGCGGCGCCTCGTTCAAGAACAAGGGCGTGCAGGCGCTGCTCGACGCGGTCATCGACTTCCTCCCGTCGCCGGAAGATGTGCCCGCCATCCAGGGGCACCTCATGCATCACGACGAGACGTTCGACACGCGCGCAGTGAACGACGAGGCGCCGTTCGCGGCGCTGGCGTTCAAGGTCGCGACGGATCCGTTCGTCGGCCGCCTGACGTTCTTCCGTGTGTACTCCGGCGTGTTGAAGGCCGGCAGCCACGTCTACAACTCGACGAAGGACAAGCGCGAGCGCATCGGCCGCCTGCTGCAGATGCACGCGAACAAGCGCGAGGAGATCCATGAAGTGCGTGCCGGCGATATCGCCGCCGCGATCGGCCTCAAGGACACCCGCACCGGCGACACACTCGCCGATGAGGATCATCCGATCATCCTCGAGGCGATGAAGTTCCCGATGCCCGTCATCGATGTCGCCGTCGAGCCGAAGACAAAGGCCGACCAGGACAAGATGGGCATCGCGCTCTCCAAGCTGGCCGAAGAGGATCCGACGTTCCGCGTCCACACGGATGTCGAGACGTCGCAGACCATCATCTCCGGCATGGGCGAGCTGCACCTCGAGATCATCGTCGACCGCATGATGCGCGAGTTCAAGGTCGAGGCGAACGTGGGCCGTCCGCAGGTGGCCTACCGCGAGACGATCAAGAAGCGCGTCGACAAGGTCGAGGGAAAGTTCATCCGTCAGTCGGGCGGCAAGGGCCAGTACGGCCATGTCGTGATCAACGTGATGCCGGCGCAGCCGGGCCAGGGCTTCGTCTTCGAGGACAAGATCGTCGGCGGTTCAATCCCGCGTGAATACATCTCGCCGGTCGAGGCAGGCATCAAGGAAGCCCTCGAGAACGGCGTGCTGGCTGGCTATCCGATGGTGGACGTGAAGGTCGAACTCGTGTACGGCTCGTACCATGACGTCGACTCGTCGGAAATGGCGTTCAAGATCGCGGGCTCGATGGCCATCAAGGAAGCGTGCCGTGCGGCGCACCCGATCATCCTCGAGCCGATGATGAAGGTCGAAGTCGTGAGCCCCGACCAGTTCATGGGCGACGTGCTCGGCGACCT
>JANOTV010000394.1:0-14222 GCA_031416495.1 Gemmatimonadota bacterium | reverse complement strand
ATGAACGCATCGTGCGTGCGGTTGGCGAGTCGCGTTGGGCCGCGGAACTCATAGGCCACCACGCGCAGGTACTGCTGGTCGTCGCGACTGATGGTGCCGAGCTGCTCCTGCTCGCCCACGAGCGAGAGGTCCTCCACGCGCGCCGGTGCGCCGGTCTCGGTCGGCACTATGGCCTGCGCGAGTTCGCTGAACGAACGATCACGCGATCCCTTGGCCTTCACGGAGATCGGGATCTCCTCGCCGCCGATCTCCAGGCGGTCTGGCCCGGGCCCGCGGATCTCGCGCGCCACGGCCGCCGAGAACGCCGTCGCCGTCACGCCGTAGCGCGCCAGGGCATCGCGGTCGGGATCGAGCGTCACGGCGAACGCACTGCCACCGCCGAAGTAGCCGCCGCTCGTCACCACCGCATTGCGCACGCGCGTCACGCGCTCGAGACGGAGTCGCAGGTCCTCCGCAAGTTCCTGCACCGCCGCGTAGGAATAGCCGAGCACGCGGATGCGGAAGGTGCTCATGGAGCCCATCCCGCCGCCCGACGAGAAGCCTGGTCCCTGTCCGTACACGCCGATGCTCGCGCCGCCGACGTACACGGCGCGGCCCGTCAGTTCTTCCTGCAACTGCAGCGGCAGCGCCGTCATCTCGCTCTCGCGCGCGAACGACACGCGCATCCCCGCGTTCGTGATGCCCTGGCTCTGCGCGATCACTTCTTCGACGCCCGGGCGGCCGACCACCACCGCTTCCATCTCGCGCATCGCGGCGTCGAGGCTCGCGGGGTCGGTGCCTCGCGGGAACGAGATGTTCACACTGATCGTCGTGCGGTCGCCGCCGAAGTTGCCGAACGAGAACCGCGGCACCTTCTTCACGAACACGTAGGACAGGCCGCCGATCGACACCAGCGCGAGCACGAGCGTCACGTACCGCCAGCGCAGCGTCTTCTTGAGCATCCAGCCGTATGCGCGTTGTCCGCGCGGCCAGTGCGTCTCCTTCAATCCATGTCCGCCGGACAGCGCGGGGATCATCACCAGCGCGGACACCACCGAGCATGCCAGCGCGAGCGTGAACGCCGCCGCGAAGGGAAAAAACGCCGCGCGCGCATTGCCCTGCAGGTAGAGGAACGGGAAGAGCACGACGACCGTGGTCAGCGTCGAGCCGATCACCGCCGGCGTCATGCGGCTCGCCACATCGGCGCGGCCCGTCGGCGTGTCGGGCGACGATCGCAGACGCTCCACGATCACCAGTCCGTTCTGCACCAGCACGCCGATGCCCATGCCGAGTCCCGCGAGCGTGAGCATGTTCGCGGGGATGTCGAGCAGGAACAATCCGAGCGCCGTGCCGGCGATCGAGATCACCGCGCTGCCCATCACGAGCGCCACCGCGCGCGTATTGCGCAGCGCGACCGCGAGCACGAGCATCACGGCGGCGAATGCGATCCCGCCGCGCATGAACAGGTCATTGAGGTTCTCGTTCAGCTCGATCGAGTCGTCCGACGTGATGCGCCACGTCACGCCCGGCGGCAGCTCGTCGCCCATCGCCACGAGCGACGCGCGCACGGCGCGCGCGGTCTTGATCGCGTCGGAACCCGCCTCGCGCGAGATCGTCAGCGCGAGTGCGGTGTTGCCGTTCACTCGGAAGAACATCCCGCGCGAGTCCTCCTCCGCGCGCACCTGCGCGAGGTCGCCGAGCCGGAAGACCTGGTTGCCGCGCCCGCGGACCGGCAACGCATCGAGGTCCTCGAGCGCATTCGGCTGATCGCGCAGCACCACCTCGCGCTTCGATGCGCCGATCCGCTCGATGCCGAGCGACTGCACCACACGCGCACCGCGCACGGCCTCCGTCAATGCCTGCGGCGCGATGCCCAGCTGCCGCAGGAGCGTCGCATCGTACGAGACCGTCGCGCCGAAAGTCGTGCCGCCGCCCACCGAGACACCCGACACGCCCGGCACGCCGCTCACGCGCGGCGTGATCCGCTCGTCGGCCACTCGCTGCAGCGCGCCCGGCGTGTACGGCCCGCTCAGGATCACGCGCAGCAGTGGCGGCTCTTCGAGTTCCGCCGGAACGAAGTTGCGGACCGTGGGCGGGCTCACGCCGGGCGGGAAGTCCGGGCGCAGGATCTCGAGCCGCTCGAGGATCGCCAGCCGCGCCATCTGCACATCGGTCTTGGGGTCGAGCGTCACGGTGAGCGAAGCGATGCCCTCGCGCGACTCGCTGCTCGTGCGCCGCACGCCCCGCACGGCCTGCACCGCCGCCTCCACGGGGGAGGCGACATACATCTCCATCAACTCGGCGGATGCACCGGTCCAGGCACCGGCGATCGTGAGCCGCGGCAGCTCCACCGTCGTCTTCGTCGCGAGCGCGAGCCGGGTGAACGACACGCCGCCGCCGAGCAGCACGCCCACGCACACCGCCCAGACGACCGCCGGCCGCGAGACGGCCCAGCGGATCACGTGCGCTCCTTCCGCTTCTCCATCTCCGCGTACGCCACCGGGAGCAGGAAGAAGGTGACGAGCTGCGCCGAGATCGCGCCGCCGATCACCGCCGCCGCGAGCGGCTGGTAGAGCGCGCCGCCACTGCCGATGCCGAACATCAGCGGCAACACGCCGAAGATCGTCGTCAGGCTCGTCATCGTGATCGCGCGCAGGCGCTGACGGCCGCCGAGCAGCACGGCGTCATGGATGGAATGCCCCATCTCGCGGAAGCGACGGATCGCATCGAGCTTCACGACCGCTTCGTTGTCGGCCATGCCGATCATCACCACGATGCCGATCAGCGACACGGCATTGATGCTCTGTCCAGTCAACGCGAGCAGCACGAAGCCGCCCGCCGCCGCGAGCGGCACGGTGATCATCACGACGAGCGGGATGGTGAACGAGGCGAACTCTCCCGCGAGCACCAGGAACACCAGCGCCACGGAAAGGATCGCGACCAGCACGAGCTGTTTGGTGGTGCGACGCTGCTCCACGTCCGCACCAGTGACTTCCCAGGTGAGGCCCGCCGGCGGTTCCAGTTCACTCAGCTCTGCCTGCACATCGGCCGATGCGCGCGCGGTGCCACCGCGCTCGATCAATCCCTCGACGATGCTCACCGGACGCTGGTTCACGCGCACGACCTCGATCGGCGCGCGCACTTCCTTCCAGGTCACGAGGTTGCTGATCGGGACGCCGTCGATGGGCGTCGCCAACGCCACGAGCAGATCCTCGTTCGCGTTCCCCGCGAACCGCACGCGGATCGACGTGCGACGATCGGTCTCCCGCAGCTCTCGCGCCTGCACACCACCCAACCCGCCCTGCAGCGCGCTCAACAGCGTCTGCACACTGATGCCGCGCTCGGCGAGCCGCGTACGCTCCAGCGCCACTTCGATCTGTGGCTGCGTCGTGCTGTACGCGTCGCGCACGTCGCTCAGCGTCGTGAGCGCGGTCAGACGGCGTCGCACGGAGTCCGCCCATTGCTGCGCTTCACCAAGGTTGCGCGCGCTGACTTCCACCCGCACGAGCCGTCCCTCCCGACCGATCAGCGAGCCGAACTCCGACTGGCCCGCGAGGTCGAGAGCGAGCATGCCCGTCGCCAGGTCAGGCACCGCGGCGCGCAACGCATTCGCGAACTCGGCGGCGTCCTTGCCGTCGGGCACTGGGATCAACAGATGCCCCGTCGCCGACGTGCCAGGCTCCGAGCCAGAGAGCACCTCTTCATCCGTGGCGATGCCGATGCGCGAGTATACCCCGCGTGAGCCGAGCTCGCGCGCCGCGCCCTCCACGCGCGCGGCCTGCCGCGTCGTCTCCTCGATCGACGTGCCTTCCGGCAACTGCAGCGCTGCGACGACCATGCCCTCGTCCACCTGCGGCAAAATCTCCTTCGGCAGCTTCCATACGGTGAGCACCATCACCGCGGTGAGCGCGAGTCCGGCAAGGAGCATCATGCGCGGATTCCGCAGCGACCACTCCATGCCATGCTCATACACGTCGGCGCATCGCGTGCCGAAGGCGTCAAGCTTCGTTTCCCATGCCTTCGGCTCGCGCACGGCGACCTCCGCGTCCTTGCGCGTGCGCGCCGCCGACCGCCGCGCGCCAACGATCATCACCGGCATGAGCGTGAGCGCGAGGATCAGCGAGCCGCCCACCGAGAACACCACCGCGAACGAAAGGTCGCGAAAGAGCGCCGCCGCGAGTCCCTTCACGAAGATGATCGGGCCGAACACGAGCAGCGTCGTGAGCGTTCCGGCGAGCAGTGGTCCGGAGACCTCGTCGGTCGCTTCGATCGCCACTTCGTCGAGCGGCATCGTCGGTGCTTCCTGCCTTCTGCGACCTGTTGCGTCCGCCACGACGATCGCGTTGTCCACCAGCAGGCCGACGCCCAGTGCGAGACCGCCGAGCGAGAGCACGTTCACCGTCACGTCGAACAGCTGCAGGAACACGACCGCGATCATCACCGAGAGCGGGAGGATGGCCGCGATCGCGAGCGACGAACGGAAGTCGCGCAAAAAGAGCAGGATCATCGCGAGCGAGAGTACGCCGCCGAGGAAGATCTCCTGCCCGAGGTTCGAGAGCGCATCGACCACGAAGTCCGCCTGCGCCGCGACCACATGCATGCGGATGCTCGGGAACTCCGTCTGCAGCTGTTCGATCACCTCGCGCATGTTCGACGTCACCGCGACGGTGTTCGAGCCGGCATCCTTGTAGACGACGAGTCCGACCGCCGCTCCGCCATCGAGCCGCGTGAGCGTGCGCGGCTCCGCGACGGTCGACGTGATCTTCGCGAGGTCGCGCAGCCGGTAGTTGCTCGACACCGGTCCCACCGGCGTCTCGGCGATCTCTTCGAGCGAGCGGAACTCCGTGAGCGCGCGCACCGAGAAGCGGAACTGTCCGCGGCGGATCGTGCCGCTCGCGCCCGTCGCGTTCGCCGAGTTGACGGCGCTCGCGATCTCGTCGATGGACAGTCCGAGCGCGCGCATCCGCGCGGGATCCACCTCGATGCGGATCTCATCTTCCGGCGCGCCAACCACCGCCACGCTCGCTACTCCGCTGATCTGCTCGAGCCGCCGCGCATGCACATCGAGCGCCGTGCGCCCGAGCAGTCGCAGATCGTTGAGGCCCGTGAGTCCGACGACGGCGATGGGCCGCTCACCCGGATCGCTCGTGAGCAGTGTCGGCCGCTGCGCGTTCTCGGGCAGGTTGCCGCGCGCCTGATCGAGCCGCTCGCGCATCGTGAGGACCGTCGTCTGCATGTTGGTCCCCCACGCGAACCGCGCCGTGGTGACCACCTCGCCGTTGCGACTCACCGAACGCAGCTCGACGATCCCCGGCGTCGCGGCGATCGCCGTCTCGATCGGCTCGGCGACGAACCGCGAGACTTCCTCCGCCGCCGCGCCCGGGTACACCGTGCGCACCGTGAGCACCGGCAGCGTGACATCAGGAAGCAGCGTGACCGGCAGCCGCGAGAGCGAGACACCGCCGAGCAGGACGATGGCCAGCATGGCGGCCACCGTCGTCACGGGACGGCGGACTGCGTAGGAGGTGAGCGACACTGTGAGCTCTGCCTGGTTGTGGGCTACGTCAGTCCTGCGAGCCGGGATTCCGCTCTCGCGCCGCGACCACGCGCACCGGCGCATCGTGCGTCAGCGTGAGATGCCCCTCGATGATCACCTGGTCGCCCGGGTTCACCGGGATCTGTCCTGATGACGAATCGGGAAGGATCTCCGTCTGGCGTCCGTTGGACCGGCCGACCATCACGTACGTCCACTGCGCGCGTCCGTCGCGGATGACGAACACGAGATCGCGTCCATCGCGCTGGATGATCGCGCGCGTCGGCACGAGACGGCGGCCCCGAAGCCGCTGTGCCTCGAGGCGCACGTCGGCGTACATGCCCGGGCGAAGCGCGCCCGTGCCGGTAGTGCGCACGAAGGCACGACCCGCGCGCGTCGTGCTGTCCACGAGTGGCAGCACCGCGACCACCTTGCCCATGAACGACTGGCCTGCCGCCGCCGCGCTCGTGATCACCGCTTCGCCGCCGATCTTGATGAGCGGCAGGTCGTGCTCGAGCACCGACGCCTCGATGCGAAGATTGCGCAGGTCCACGATCGTCGAGATCTCTGCGCCCGCGCTGAGCAGGTCGCCCGGCACCGTGAGCACACGATCGACGACGCCCGCGAACGGTGCGACGATCGTCGAGCGCGCCCGTGCGAGCTTCGCGCGCGCGAGACGCACGCTGTCCGCGGCGAGTCCGGAGCGGATCACGAACGCATCCAGACGCATCTGCGATGGCATCACGCCGGTCGCCGCCGAGTCGGGGCGATAGAGATCCCCGTAGAGCTGCTCCGACCGCCGCACAGCCGCTTCGGCGTCACGCAGGTCGAGGTCGAGGGTGCGCGGGTCGAGCTCGACGAGCGTCTGTCCCTTTCGCACCGCGTCGCCGGGGCGAATGAGCACACGCTCCACGCGACCGCCGACTTCCGCGCGGATGCGTCCCTCGGCGTCGGAGCGCACCTGGCCCGTCGTGTTGACACTGAGAACTAGATCGCCGTCCGTGACCTCTTCTGCGACCACCGGAAGGTTCACGTTCGAAGCCGTCGAGCCGCCGTTGTCGGCGCTGGCGGTGGTGGAGTCGGCGCCGGCGGTTCCATCCGCGGATCCGCTGGCCTTGCTGCAGGCGGCGATGATGACGACGGCAGTGGCGAGTGCGACGAGTCTGATGACCGGCATGAAATCGTGTGGGAGGAGGGGAATGGCACTCACTTCGTGACCCTCATGCGCACCAGAACGTTGCCGCCGGTGTCTGCGTCTTCCTGCGGCACGAGCAGGTCGCCGCTGGGGAACATACCCACCGGCATCTGCATGCCGCGCACCGTGCCGGCATATGCGCCGTCCGCACTGAACAGATCCATCACCTGGTTCTCGCCACTGCGCGGCGTGCGCTGCACCCAGATGGTGCCGTCGGAGAAGAGCTTGATGTCGTGCATCGCCGGCATGCGCGCTGCGAGCCCGAACTGCTCGACCGCTTTCTCGGTGGGCGCGATGCACTCCGGCGCACCGCTGACGAAGCCGACCTTCATGCCGCCGGGATGCAGTTCGCGCACATCCTCGATCGTCGGCGCGCGCGATGGCACGCGGCGGCGCACGCTCGCCATCGGCCGCGCGCCCTCGTGCATCCAGATCTCATAGTCGGCGCTTGCATTCACGATGATCCGCGGCCCAACGACCGACCATGTGAGCGTCGGCGAGAAGAGCGGCGGCATGCCGTTGAGACGGACACAGCCGAGGTTCGCCTGGCCGGCGGCGGACCGCGAGACACTGTGCAGTGCCGTGACCGGCATCGTGTCCGAGACGAGCGACGTGGTGATGATGGTGTCGGAGTAGGACTCCATGACCGCCCAGAACCCGCCCGAGCGGAACGCGATGCTCTCCGCGCTCGTGAGCGCGCCGTCGAGCCGCCGGTCGGCGATGGGATCGAGGTTCGGTCCCCACCGCACGAGCGTCCCCTTCATGACATCGTGCACGACGATCGAATCGCCCTGTGAACCGATCGACATGGGGAACTGCATCTCGCCCGGCCCACCACCGCGCCTGCCGATCGTGCGATCGTAGCGGCCTTCGCGGCCGAATCGCACCACCGACGGATCGTCCGTGAGCACGTACGTACGCCCACCCCGGTCGATCATCACGCGACGCGGGTGCGTGCCGGTGAAGAGCCAGGGCTCACCGGCCGAATCGCTCATCGTGCCGACCGGCTCGAACGTCCAGGTCAGGTCTTTGTCCGTCGCTCCCGAGGAGACGATGCGTATGCCGGCCGAGTCGGTGCGCGTGACGTCGGAGACGACGGGATCGGGTCGCGCGCAGGCGGCTAGGGAGAGCGCGATGAGAAACGCGCCGCGGGCGGCTACATGATCGAATGGACGCATACTCTTAGATGTTCCTGCGCCCATCATCCGTCAAGAGCGCGTAATCATATCGTAATGCGCCACGAGCACGCGGTGAGGTGGCGTAGGGCAGCCACCGAGCGGACCCCCGCCCTCTTTTCACCTTCCACCTTCCACCTTCCACCTCTACATGCGGTGCCGCTGCAGATACTGCAGGTCATCCTCATCGAGCTTCGTAGTATAGACGGTTCCGTTCCCCATCCCAACGACCGTCAGGCCTTCCGGTACACGCACCTGATGAGTCACTGCTCCCTGCGCGTTGATCACGTCGTAGAGCGTGCCCTTCGCGCCGGCAGGCTCCGTGCGACGCACCCAGAGTTCGCCGTTCGAGCGCGCCCAGACGCTCTGGAAGTTGGGGCGGAACGGCGGCTTCACTTCGGGCCAGTCGGTGATCGGCGGTGGCGGCGGCGCGCCGGCAGGTGCACCCATGCTGACCGAGCTTCTCTGGTTGCCGTTGTCGTTCGTCATGGTCATCGACATCTGCATCTGCGATGCGCGCGCTGTGATGCGAAGCGCTTCTTCTTCCTTGATGTCGGCGGCCGTCATGCGGATCGGCGAGTAGCGGATCGGGGCCGACGATCGCTGCGCGCCGTCCGGCATCACCCAGTCCACGCGATAGTCGGACGCCCGCACGATCGCCACGCGGCCATCCGGGAACACCGTCCACTCGTCGCGCGCGGCGAGCGGATTCGAGCCGCCGATCATCACGCGCATGTTGCCCTGCCCGCCAGACCTCTGGACGTTGTTCCTGGCGAGCTTGACCATGCCGATGGTATCGCTCTTCTGCCGCGCGCGGTCATAGCGCAGGATCGGCGCCGAGTCGGAGGTCGTCGGCCCATCCGGTCCCATCGCGAAGCCGGAGCCTTCATGGTAGAGTCGCCCCTGCGCATCCGCCGCGCGGGCGATCGACATGCCGCCCATGCGCATGCCGCCGCCAGTATTCGCTGCCGGCGGCGATTCCAGGCGGAAGGTGTGCACCGGCTTCCCGTCGGGCGCGACGACCAGATACCGTGAGTTCCCCGGGTCGAAGACGAGTGTCGTGTCGCCCGGCGCCGCGAACAGTCGCAACGGCAGCCCGAATTCGGCCGGCCCGCTCCCCTCGCGGCCGATCTTCGTTGAGCTGCCGCTCGCGAGGTCGATCATCTGCAGGATCTTGTCACGCGGGTCGGCGACGATCACGCGGCCGTTGCGAAGCTCGCGCACATTGGCGGCGCCCACTTGGGAGAAGGGTTCGGCGAATGTCGCATCGGGCGCCGGCATGGTTCGCACCTGCTGCGCAGCCGCCGCGGTCGGCGCCAACGCGATCGTGACAAGCAGGGCAAGCGAGGAGCGCCTGAGATACGTCATCGGAGTCGAGAGAAAGAGGTGGAACGGAAAAACCGATCGCGCCGGCGCACGACCTGCCATGGAATCTGCCTCTCAGTCACTCGGCTCGCTCGCTTGGTTGCCGGGCGAGCCGGAGTCGCGGAGGCGCGACCCGATCAACGCCTACCGACGCGCCTTGTGCGTCTCGTACAGCACCGTGTGCCGCGAATCCAGCGGCACCGGCCGCCCGTCGATGAACAGGTGCTTCGTGACAGTGCGCACCTCGAGTAGGTCGCCATCGACCACCACGAGGTTCGCCATCTTCCCGACCTCGAGCGTGCCGAGCTTGTCGCCCACGCCGAAGATCTGCGCCGGCCACAGCGTCACCGCGCGCAGCGCGTCGTCCTGGCTCAGCCCGAACGCCGCCGCCATGCCCGCGATGTACGGCAGGTCGCGCACCCCAGAGCCGCCATCGCCCGATGTGAGCGCGAACTGCACACCCGCCGCCTTCAACCGCGCCGGCACCGTGAAGTTGATGTCGTACGGATCATCCTCGCGCGACGGCAGGTTGCGCAGCCCCGTGAAGATCACCGGTGCGTTGTGCAACTTGAGGAGGTCCGCCACATCGACCGCCTCGCGGCCACCCATGATGATCGGCTTCAGTCCCTGCTCCTTCGCGAACTCCAGCGACGTGCGGATGTCCACCGCGCGGTCGGCGTTGAACACCACCGGCAGCTCGCCGCGCACGTACGGCACCAGCGCGGCCAGCTTCACGTCGGTCACGACGCCGGGGAGGGTGCGATCCTTCGCCGCGGCATCCATCGCCACACCGTAGGCCTTCGCGTGCGCAAGCATCGACTTGAGCGAATCCATCTGCGCGTCGCGCGTGCGCGCCGCGTTGGCCTGGTTGCCGCCACCGCCGCCGAACCCGCCGCCACCGAAGCCTCCGAAACCGCCACCGGCGCGCGGCAACGTCACCACGAGCGCCGCCTTCTGCTGGATGCTCATCGCCGACGGGGTCCAGCCCGCGAGGTTCGCGAGCGTCGCCTGCCCCGAGATCACGCCGCTGCTCGGCCTCGACAGCACATGCGTGATGCCCACCACGCGCGTCACCGCGATGTGCGCGCTGTGCGGGTTCATGCCGTAGTACGCGATCGCGTTCGGGTTGTACGACCCCGTCTCCGCGTTGTCCATCGTCGCGTTCGCGCCCTGCGATACTTCCGCGAGGCCCATCTGCGTCCCGGCGTCCATCATGCCGGGATACACCGAGAGCCCCGCACCGTCGATCACCTGCGCATTCGCAGGCACCGCCGCGTTCGCGCCGATGGCCGTGATGCGGCCACCGCTGATGACGATGGTGCCGTTCGCGATCGTCGGCCCGGAGACCGGGACGATGCGCGCGTTGCGGATCGCGAACGTGCCCTGCTCGCCCGGCAACGGATTGGGCGAACCGAGCTGTGCCTGCGCGCTCGTCGGCATCATTGCCGCGGCGCTCGCTATCACTGCGGCGGCACCGAAGCCGCGCGCGATGGAATCAATCAATCGCATCGACATCAGCGGTTCCCCGCAGAAGGAGGTGTGGTCGTCGTCGGACGCTGCGGCGCTGCCGGCGCCATGTTCTGCTCGGCCTTCATCAGTTCGGCACGCTCGGCGACCTTCGCCTCGCGTTCCGCTACATCGCGCGCACGGTCGAAGTACGTCTCGCCTTCGATGATCGTGCGCTCCACGCGTGCGTACACGCTGAACGGATGCGCGCTCCAGATGCCGATGTCGGCATCCTTGCCTACTTCAATGGAGCCGGTGCGATCCTCGAGGCCCACCTGCCAGGCGCCGTTGATCGTGATCGTCGCCATCGCTTCGTCTTCCGTGAGACCGCCGTACTTCATCGCCTTGGCCGCATCGACGTTGAGGCGACGGATACGCTCATCCGAGTCGGAGTTGATCGTCGACTTCACTCCGTTGCGCACGTTGATCGCGACGTTGTACGGGATCGCGTCGTACGCTTCGAGCTTGTACGACCAACTGTCCGCGAACACCGACACGCTCGCGCCCGACGCCTTGATCTCCGGCGCCACTTTGTAGGCCTCGAGCGCGTGCTGCAGCGTGCGCACCGTGAAGCCGAACTCCTTTGCGAGCTCGAGCAGCATCACGATCTCATCGGCGCGATAGCTGTGCGCGTGGATGAAGCGCCTGCCCTCGAGGACTTCCACCAGCGGCTCGAGCTCCAGGTCGCGGCGCGGCGCCACGGCCGCCGTCGCATTGCGGCCCGTGCTCCTCGCGCGGTATGCGTTCCACTCGGCCTGGTACGACCGCGCGCGCGTGAACGCATCGCGGATGATCTCTTCCTGGCCCATGCGCGTCGTCGGATAGCGCGGCGGCGGCGAACCGGGACCATCATTGCGGTTCTTGCGCGTCACGTTCTCGCCGAGTGCGAACTTGATGCCGGTCGGCGCACCGGCGGCGAGCCACTCGGACGCTGGACGGCCGTACTTGAGCTTGAGCGTCGCACTCTGTCCGCCAATGGTGTTCGCCGAACCGTGCAGCACGTTCGTCATCGTCACGCCACCCGACAGCGCGCGATAACTGTTGATCGCCGTCGGATTGATCACGTCCATGATGCGCGCCATCGACGTCACCGAGAGCGAACCCTCGTTGATCGCATCCGCGTTCATGTGCGAGTGCGGATCGATGATGCCCGGCATCACGTACTTGCCGGTCGCGTCATACACCTCGGCGCCCGCGGGCACCGCGAGGTTCTGTCCGATGCGCGCGATCTTGCCGTTCTCGATGAGCACGTCGGTGTTCTGCAGCGTGCCCTTCGTGACCGTGATGACCGTGCCGTTCTTGATGAGGACCGGCGTTGCTCGGCGAGCTGCCTGCGCGCCCGCGGAACTTGCCGCGGTCGCCACGAGCAGCGCCGCACCGAGCGTGTGAGCGATCGCATGCATGTGATTGTTCATTCTCAGCGCTCCTGGCGCTGGCGCGCCATGTCGGTTCGATCAGTGAAGGCGTCGCGACGGCCGGCGAAGCGGCCGTTCGAATGACCGACGACCTCGACGCGGCCCGAGAACACGCCGTTGGTCAGCGTGCCGCGGAACCATGCTTCTTCAGTGCCTTCCGGCAGCGTAACCGTCGCGGAGAACGCGACCTCGTCATCATCGCCCACGCGGATGTCGGTCACGTCGCTCGAGCCGAGGTCGCCCAGCAGCGTACCGAGGAGACGGTCATCGACCGAGCGGAGCTGCAGCGTCGCATGATGCTCGACGCCATCGAACTCGACGGCGAAGGTCCACGCGCCTTCGAGCGACGATCCCGGACGTCCCGCCGCGCCATTGCGACCCGCGGCGAGCGTCGCAGCCGGAGCGGCGACGGTGTGCGGCCGGCCGTCGATGTACACCGACGTCACGCGACCGTCGGCAGCGAAGAGGTCGCCGCGCACGACGGCGAGGTTCGCGATCTTGCCCACTTCGAGCGAGCCGATGCGATCAGCCGCGCCGAGGATCTCGGCGGAGCCGATCGTCAGTGCGCGCAGTGCCTGGTCTTGCGAGAGTCCGCCGGCGACCGCACGGCGCACATTGCCGAGGAAGTCGCTGGCGTTGCCACCACCCGACTGGAAGGCGAAGCGCACGCCAGCCTGCGCGATCTGGCCGGGAGTCTTTGGCGCCTGCACGCGGCCGCGCAGCACGCGCAGCGGCTCCGGCTCCGCATCAACTGCGGGAGCGGTGGTGACGCGCGGGAAGTTGAGCGAGAGGAGCACCGGCACGTTGTCGGCCTTGTGGCGGTCGGCGACGAGGTACGACTCGGAGCCACCGCCGATGATCGCCTTGAGCTTGAACTCCTTGGCAAGGTCGAGCGCGCGTTCGATCTCGCGCTGCGTGCTCGCGCGGAAGACGACGGGCATCGTGCCCGCGATCACCGGCTGCAACGCTTCGAGCGAGGGATCGTACGCCGGACGCACCATCGAACGCGGTGCGCGTGCGTATGCAGCGTTCATGTCGCGATATCGCTGTGCATCGAGGAACGACTGGCGGAGCGCTGCGAAGACGCCCATCAGCGAGCCGGGGAACTGTCCGCCACCGATGCCCTGAAAGCCGATGTGCAGAGCGACGGCCGGGCGCAGCACCGCAGCGCCGTAATCGCCGCCTGCGAGGTTGATCAGCGCGCTCTGCCCTTCATATATACGGCCGACGGGCGCAGTGAGCGCCGTGGTGATGCCGGCGCCGTAGGGACCCGAGAAATCCGCGTCCTCGATGAGTTGGTCGATCGCGCGCACTTCCGGGCGGAGCCCGACTGGATAGCGTGAGTTCGGAGCGCCTGCCGGAGCCGCAGCAGCCGGGGCGCCGAATCCGCCGCCGCCGCCTCCGCCACCGCCGCCGCCTGTGGTCTGCGCGGGCAGACCGAGCGAGCCGTAGGCGTCGATGAGGCCGGGATAGACCGTGTGGCCGGTGCCATCAACGATGCGCGCATCAGCAGGCACGGAGGCATTCGCGCCGACCGCGACGATGAGTCCGTCGCGGATGACGATCGTGCCTTTTTCGATGGTGGCGGAGGAGACCGGGACGATACGCGCGTTGGTGATCGCGTAGGTGGCCGGGACGGCGCGTTGTGCGGCGAGGGGTGGGGCGGCGATCGCTGAGATCGCGAGCGCCGACAGCGCGCTGCGGGACAGGACATGCATGCTGGGCAATCCTCGTTGTCGGGAGGGGAGTTTCGAAGCTACGCGCCTGATGGATAGAGCGTTGGTTCAACGCTACTCTTGACGCTTCCGCGGTTCCCGACAGTCCGCTGGACTGTGTGCACTTACGTCAACCGAGCCGCGACTCCGATTTGCGCGTCACCCGAGTTTGCGGGAAGCGGTGTCGGGCATAACGTGGGCTTGTGCTGCAGCCGTTCCAATAGTTGCGGCGGCGGGGCCGCCGCAGACATTCATGAATATGAAGCGGTGGCCCCGCCGCCGCTTCCTTCGCACGGCTGTCAGCACCAAGCGTCGGTAGGCACCGCCGGGACGTGCGGC
>JANOTV010000393.1:0-7576 GCA_031416495.1 Gemmatimonadota bacterium | reverse complement strand
ACGCCCATGTACAATCCGCGCTCGTGGTTCGGGATCACCTGCGACAACATCCCCGTTACGCAGGGGAAGGTGAACGCGGTGCCGAGTGGGATCAGCGCGATCGCGATGCCGAGCGTGAGGTAGTCGTACGAGAGCGGGATCGCCGTGAGGCCGATGGCAAGCAGTACGATGCCATACCGCGAGAGCCTCGGTTCGCGGTACCGGTCCACCGCGGGACCAAGCAGCAGCGCGCGCGCCACGACTGAGAGGATACCGATATACATGAACACCCAGCCGATGCTCGTCTCGTCGATCTGGAATCGGTCGAACAGGAAGAGCGCGAGGATCGCCGTCATGCCCTGGAAGGCGCCCATGCCGATGGCGTAGATCCAGATCAGTCGCGAGGCTGGGTCGCCCGGGTGCGTCGTCACGCGCAGCAGCGCGGTGCGCGAGCGCGACACCTTGGGGCCGGTCTTCACGCCCACCTGGTCGTTCGATTCCGTGAGATACTTCCACGCGAACACCATGTTGACGAGCGTCAGCAGCGCCGCGAAGAGACCCGGCGCGGCTGTGCCGAGGCGGGCAGCGAACGAGCCGAGCACCGGGCCAAGCGCCACGCCCGCATTGGTCGCCGCCGAGAGCCATCCCAGCGCCTTCGCGCGGTCCTTTGGCTTGGTCGCGTCGGCCACGTAGGCCTGGATGACGCCCACCGTCCCGCCGCCTGCGCCCTGCACGATCCGAGAGAGGAAGAGCAGCTCGAGCGTGCCGGCGAACGCGAACACCACGTATGCGATGGCGCTCGCAGCGAGTCCGATCAACAGTGCCGGCCGTCGGCCGAACTTGTCCGACACGCGCCCCCACATGGGCGCGCTGAGCAGCTGCGCCATCGCGAACATCGACACGAGCAGCGCGACCACGGCTCCCTCGCCGCCCATCCCGATCGAATCGAGCGCCCGCCACAGAGGTCCGTGACCCACGAACCGCGTGGCGTAGTAGGGCAACAGCGGGAGCACCATGAGGAGCCCCACCATATCCATGAACGCGGTGATCATCAGGATGACGAGCTTGCCCAGTGGTGCATCCTCCAAGGCGCTGCAGTGCGTTCCGCGTGAAGTCCGCGCGGGTGAGGCGGCTAAAGATAGCGCGGGGGGTGGTTCCCCGAATGGCCACTGACGTCATCGACGGGTATACTCACCCTGTGTTCGAGGCCATCGGCAAAGCGGTTCGCGAATCACTGGAATCCATTGGCAACGCCGGCAATCTCGCCGTCGAGGCCGGCCGTTCTGCGCGCGATGTCAAGACGTGGGTGCCCAACTTCTCCCAGCAGGCGCGCCAGCTCGGCGTCGATTCCCTGCCCATCGGCATCCTCATCGCGCTCTTCACGGGCGTGGTCCTCGCCCTCCTCGCCAGCTACAGCTTCACCGGCGCCGTACCGCGGTACCTCGTGGGCACGCTGGTGCAGAAGACCGTGATGATGGAACTCGCCCCCGTGCTCACGGGGCTCGCACTCGCGGGCCGCGTGGGCGCGAACATCGCCGCCGAGCTCGGCACGATGCGCGTGACGGAACAGATCGATGCGCTCGAGACTCTTGCGTTCGATCCTATCGCTTATCTCGTGGTGCCGCGCATCCTCGCGGGGACCATCATGTTTCCGGTGGTGGTCGGCGTTGCGATGTTCGTCGGACTCGGGGCGGGATGGGGCGCGTCGATCTTCCTGCTCGACCTGTCCACCGCCGAGTTCCTCAAGGGCGCGCGACTGTTCTTCGAGGGCTTCGATGTGCAGTACGGACTCGTGAAGGCGGCCTCGTTCGGTTTCATGGTGACGCTGCTCGCCTGCGCCACCGGCCTGCGCACACGCGGCGGCGCGCAGGGCGTCGGCGCGGCGGCCACGAGCGCCGTCGTGCAGTCCGCCGTGATGATCCTCGTGCTGGATGCCTTCTGGGCGATGGTCTGGCTCCTTGGGAGGGCCACTTGAAGAAGAACAAACGGTCGAACGACTGGATCGTCGGACTCTCGATCATCAGCGCGCTCGTGCTCATCGTCGTCGCGACGCTCTGGCTCCAGCAAGCCGATATCGGCGGCAAGCGCCAGAGTCTCACGGCGCGGTTCCGAGACGTGGGCAACATGCAGGTTGGCAACTCCGTCGTGATCCGCGGCGTCGTCGCCGGCCGCGTGAAGGGCATCGAACTCGCCGACAGCGGCTGGGTGACGGCGGAGTTCGACCTCAAGGACGACGTGACGCTCCCCGTCGACCCTGTGGTGCTGATCCAGGCGGCGACGCTCTTCGGCGAATGGCAGGCGATGGTCACGCCGCGCAGTGGCGTGCCGGACATCCGTGAGGTGCATGCCCAGTTGAACGACGTCGACTTCGCCCCGCAGGGCTCGCTCCCCGGCGCCGTGCTCCCGGACATCGCACAGCTCACCACCGTGGCCGGCGGCATCGCCGGCAACGTAGCATCGCTCGCGGAACGGGTGCGCACCGCGTTCGACGAGCAGGCGGCGCGCGAGCTCCGCACCACGCTCGCGAACTTCAACCGGATGTCGAACGACCTCGCGCGCATGGTGCAGCGGCAGTCGCGCAACCTCGATTCAATCGCGCTTGCCGTGCGCTCGGGCGCCGGCACCCTCTCCGAAGCCTCGGAGTCCCTCGCGCGCACCATCGGGCGCGCCGACAGCGCGACCGCCGATGGCGAACTCCAACAGATCCTCTCGGACACGCGCGTGGCCACCACCAACGTGCGCGATGCGAGTGAGCGGCTCAACACGCTGATGCGCTCGCTCGAACTCACCGGCACGAGCGTGCGCGGCGCGATGGACAGGATGGACTCGGTGCTCGCCAAGGTGGATCGTGGCGAGGGCTCGCTCGGCCTGCTCATCACCGACCAGAGCCTCTACCGGAGCTCCGACTCGCTCCTCATCGAGATGCGCGCGTTGATCGCTGACGTGAAGAAGGATCCCAGGCGCTACTTCCGGATGAGCGTCTTCTAGGTGGCCGCCCGCATCCGCACACGCTTCGTCGTCATCGGCTCGGGCATCGCGGGCCTGCAGACCGGCTGGCGCGCGTCCGATCACGGCGATGTGCATGTCCTCACCAAGCGCACGCTCAAGGACTCCGCCACCGCCTATGCGCAGGGCGGCATCGCGGCCGCGCTCGGCGCCGGCGATTCCCCCGAGTTGCACCGCATCGACACGCTCGCCGCGGGCGCCGCCCTCTGCGACGCGGCGGCCGTCGAGGTGCTCGTCGCCGAAGGTCCCGCGCGCGTGCGGGAGCTCGCATCTGCGGGCGCGATCTTCGATACCGACCTGAGCGGCCGCTTCACCCTCGGGCGCGAGGCCGCGCACTCACGCAAGCGCATCGTGCACGCCAAGGGCGACCAGACCGGCGCGGAGGTCGCACGCGCGCTCATTCATCGCGTGAGCGAGCGGCCGAACATCCACGTGCTCGAGATGGCGCGCGCGCTCGATCTCATCGTCTCCGGTGGACGCTGCTGCGGCGTGCGCGCGAATGTCGAAGGGCGCGCCGTCGAGATCATCGCGGACGCCACCATCCTCGCGACAGGCGGGGCGGGGCAGCTCTACCGCTACACGACCAACCCACAGGTCGCGACGGGCGACGGCTACGCCATCGCGCACCGCGCCGGCGCGAAGCTCGCCGACATGGAGTTCGTGCAGTTCCATCCCACGGCACTCGAGACGGCGGAGAACCCGCTCTCGCTCATCTCCGAGGCGGTGCGCGGCGAAGGCGCGATCCTCGTGAACGACCGCGGCCTGCGCTTCATGCCGCGCCGCCATAAGCTCGCCGATCTCGCGCCGCGCGATGTCGTCGCGCGCGAGATCTTCCATGAACAGCGCAAGGGCCAGCGCGTGTGGCTCGACGCGACGAAGCTCAACCGCACCTTCGCGAAGCGGTTTCCCGGCATCCTCGCCATCTGTCTCGCGCGCGGCATTGACCCCCGACGCGACCTCATCCCCGTCACGCCTGCCGCGCATTACATGATGGGTGGTGTCGTCACCGATCTCGCGGGGCGCTCCACGCTCGACCGCCTCTACGCCTGCGGCGAGGTCTCCTGCACCGGTGTGCATGGCGCCAACCGGCTCGCCTCGAACTCCCTGCTCGAAGGCCTCGTCTTCGCCGAACGCGTCGCGCGCGATGCCGTGCACCAGCCGAAGCTGCCGCGCGTGCCGCGCGCTGACCGCTGGGACATCACGCCCCTCGGCGACCGCGGTGCCGCGCAGGTCGCCGCCGATGAGATCCGCAACGTGATGTGGACGCATGTCGGCATCGATCGCACCGCCGCCGGACTGCGCGAAGCGAAGCGCGCGCTCGAGGCGATCCGCTCGCGTCTCGACGCCGGCTTCACCGAGGAACTCAACATGGTGGAGACCGCGATGCTCATCGCCGAGTCGGCGCTGCTCCGGCGGGAATCACGCGGCGGTCATTACCGCAGCGACTTCCCGCGGCCGAAGAACAAATGGCGGGGAAAGCACATCGAGTGGTGAAGCGCGGCGTCACTCCGGCGGACCGGTCCCCGCCAGGAATCCCGTCAGCACGATCACCACGAGGGCGAACACCAGCTCGAGTCCGATCGTACTGCGCACCGATGCATTCCGTCCGCGCGCGAGCTGAAGTCCCGCCGTGCGCAGGTGCCAGCCGCCGAGCGTGAGCACCGCCATCACCGCCAGCAGCTTCAGCGTGAGCAGCACGCCCCACGGCGTGCGCACGAGGTCGGACACGTGCTGCAGCGTGGTGAGGCTCGCGTATGCGCCGGTGATCACGAGCAGACCCACTGCGCTGATCGCCACGCCGTGGAACGCGCGCACCATGCGCTCGATGGTGGCCAGGCTGAACACGTTCGACGCCTGCCACAGGTGATACAGCGTGCCGATCCACAGCCCCGCACCGAGCACGTGCATCGTGGCGACCGTCATCGCGAGGATCGGGCGCGGCGCCGTCGCGGGATGTCCGCCGAGTCCCGGAGTTATCGCGAGCATGATGACCGCGATGGTCGCGACGCGCCATCCGCGTGGGCGGCCCGTCCGGGCGACGGAGAAGGCGAAGAATGCCGCCATCGCCCACACGATCTGCAACTGCGCGGCCTTGCCCGATTGCGTCGAGAAGACGACCGCGTTGAACGCCTCGCGCCACGGCTCGCCCGGCTCCAGGAGTTGCGTGAGCTGCGTGAGCACGCGCATGGGCACGATCAGCAGCACCGCCACCGAGGCCAGCATCGCACTCGTGGCGGCGCGCCGGGCGACCGGCGTGCCCTCGGTCGCGACCAGCCCGCAACGGGGCAGTACCAGCCAGTACACGCCGAGCGACCCTATCACGACGATGAGCGCGGCGTAGAGCGCCGCGCTCAGCAGCGAAGGGATCGTCTCGGCGATCAACGGGTGGCGTCGCGCACCGTGAAGCGGAAGGTGCCGCGCACCACATGCCCGTCAGCGGCCATCGTCCGCCAATCCACCGTGTATGCCCCTGGTCCGACCGCCGACTTGAACGGTACGTCGATAGGTGAATCGGGAGCCGCCGCGCGCGTCGGCGCACCCACCGGCATCGTGTCACCGGCAGCCGACCGGACCACCACGCGCGTGACGGGCAGCTGGGTCTCCTGCGTGAACCAGAGCTTCACCGAGGTCGGGGGCGCCACGACCGAGGAGTCGGCTGGGCTGCTCTTCTCGAGGCGCAGATGGAACGGGGTCGCTGCCCCGAGGATCGGCGCCATGACGAGCGCGGTGAAGACGAACACCGCGCGGCGGAGGGATGTCGATATGGTCATGTCGAATGATACCCGTCGTTGTCCCTCGTCGGTACCCTTGTCGGTACCCTGCGCATGACTCCCGCCGTGCGATGCGCTGGACTACGTTCAGAGGAGAAATGCCTGCTCACCGCACTTCCCGCGTGAACGAGGCTGACCACGAGACGTCCGTGCTTCAACAGCGCATCCGTGCGCTCGCGAAGGAACGCCGCGCCGTCATCCTCGCCCACAACTACGAACGCCCCGAGATCCAGGACGTTGCCGATTTCGTCGGCGACTCGCTCGGGCTCTCGCGCGAGGCCGCGCACACCGACGCCGAGGTGATCGTCTTCTGCGGCGTGCACTTCATGGCCGAGACCGCGGCCATCCTGTCGCCTTCCAAGACGGTGCTCCTCCCCGATCTGGCGGCAGGCTGCTCGCTCGCCTCGACGATCGACGCCAAGCAGCTTCGCGCGTGGAAGGCGGAGCATCCCGGCGCGGTCGTGGTTTCCTACGTGAACACGACCGCCGAGGTGAAGGCCGAGAGCGACTACTGCTGCACCTCGGGGAACGCCGTGGAGATCGTCAACGCGATCCCCGAGGGACGCGAGATCCTCTTTCTCCCCGACATGTTCCTCGGCGCGCACGTGCGCCGCGTGACGGGCCGGGAGGGCATCCATGTGTGGATGGGCGAGTGCCACGTGCACGCGGGAATCGATCCCGAGCACATCCGGCTCCAGCGCGCGCTGCATCCTGAGGCGGAGTTCCTCATCCACCCGGAATGCGGGTGCGCGACCAGCGTCGTCGAGGCCGTGAGTGCGGGCGATGTGGAACCTTCCGGGGTGCATATCCTGTCTACAGAAGGCATCATCAGGCGTCCCGCCGAGTCGTCACGCGACAGCTTCATCGTCGCGACCGAGGTCGGGATCCTGCACCGACTTCGAAAGGCGTATCCCGACAAGATGTTCTACGCGGCGAATGAACAAGCCTCCTGTGCATACATGAAGGTCACGACGCTCCCCAAGGTGCTCGTCGCGCTCGAGCACATGCAGCACCGCATCACGGTGCCACCTGCCATCGCGGACCGCGCGCGGCAGGCGATCGAACGGATGGTCGCGATCGGTGGGGCGCCCGTTCCCCCGGGTCCCGGCGTGGATCCGGGCGAGTAGATGTCGGACATGATCCAGGCACCGCGGCGGATCACGCCACTCAAGCCGCCCGTCTACGCACCGGGCAAGTCGCAGTTCCCGCTCTCGGATGCCGGAATCGCAGCGCTCGTGCGCGCCGCGCTGGATGAGGACCGCGCCTTCGAGGACGTCACCACCATCGCGACGGTCATCTCGTCACGGCATGCGCGCGCCTCGCTCGTCGCGCGCTCCGACGGCGTGCTCGCCGGCGTTCCGCTCGCACTCGCCGCGTTCCACCTGCTCGATCCGCGCATCGAGATCCGCATCGATGCGGAGGACGGCGCGCGCATCAAGAAGGGCGAGACCGTCTTCTTCATCTGCGGCACCGCGCGCGGCATGCTGTCCGCCGAACGCGTCGCACTGAACTTCATGCAGCATCTCTCGGGCATCGCGACGCTCACCTCGCGCTACGTCGATGCGGTGCAGGGCACATCCGCGCTCATCGTGGACACGCGCAAGACGACACCCGGACTGCGTGTGCTCGAGAAGCACGCCGTGCGCTCTGGCGGCGGCGGCAACCATCGGGCGCATCTAGCCGCCGCCGTGCTCGTGAAGGACAACCACATCGCCGCGTGCGATGGCAACATCACCGTGGCCATCCAGCGCGCGCGCGCACACATCCCGCATGGGATGCTCCTCCAGGTCGAGTGCGACACGGTGCAGCAGGCACGCATG
>JANOTV010000392.1:0-7972 GCA_031416495.1 Gemmatimonadota bacterium | reverse complement strand
GCGACGGACGAAGATGCTCACGGTCATCAGCTCACGCGCCGACGGCCCAGTCGAGGTGAAGGTGCATGTCGAGACGGCGGCCAGTCGATCGGTGCCGGCCATGTCGCTCGCCCCCTTCTCTCCATTCCCGAACACCCGCGGAGCGAAGGCCGCGTCGACCTCCGCCTTCTGCACGAGCGCACAGGCGTCGAGCGCCCCCGCCGTCGCCGCGCGGTCACTCCGTGCGGCGGACATCGCGGCGGCGGTGTCCTCCGATCCCTTCGTGTCGCCCGCGCAGCCCGCGAAACTCGCGCAGAGGGCCAGCAGAAGGACAGTGTCCCTGGTATATCGCATCATGCGTCTCCTCCTAAGATGTTAGGCTTCATGGGGGAACTCCGGACCGCACCCAGATTGCCCACTTGAGTCTGGCGCTCGACCGTACCGTCACGCAAGGATCGGCAGGGGCCACTGCCGGCAGGGGGCCACGCTTGGTTGCCAGCCGCGACCGTAGCGGACCTGCGCGCTGCGGCCAACGATGCCTGCTGCTGTCGAGCGGGCTTTGGAAGCTCGCTCACCTCGTCGAGGCCGCCGGAAAGGTGCTGGTACCGGCGGGTGCGTCCGGCTCGCCGAAGGAACAGATACCCGCGCCCGTCAGTCCTCGCGTACCGCCGGCTGGCGGATGCGCACGAGCATCCGGTCCGCATGCCCCGCTGTCAGCATCACGGCGATCGTGTGCGGACCCGGCGAGAGCGTGAGGCGCACGCGGTCCCGCTCGCCGAATCGGAACTCGCCGAGGCGGACGCTGGTATCGGGCAACGACGTCAGGGCACGCCAATCCGCGGGCTGGCCATCGATCATGATCGCAACGACGTAGCGCAGCGAGTCCACAGCGCCTGGGGGATGCACCAACCGGAGTTGGATGACGACCTCCGGCCCCGTGACCGTCGCCGACACAGGCACGTCGAGCGGCGCGCTCCACCAGCGCTGTAGACCGTCCGCGTGCTCCAGCCGCATCATCTCGGCGCCGGTGAGATCGACCGTCTCCCAGTCCACGCTCGCCGGCCCGACGCGAGTACTGGCATACCAGCCGAGGATCGCGATGACGACCGCGACCAAGCCGAGCGTGAGCCAGCGGGTCCGCTTCCAGTAGACCTGCTTCCGCCAGCGCCCGCGCCAGATGACGGGCCACACTTCGCGGCGCGCGACATCCAGATCGTACGGGAAGTCGATCTCCGTCCACGCGAACCCCGCCACATTCATCCCATAGATCGGTACCTGCTTGCACACGGCCCTCGTCGCCTCGATCACCCAGGCGTTGTGCTGTCCATCGCCGATCAGCTGGTCGGCGGTCGCCATCATCGCCCGTGCGCCGTCGGCCTCGAACTTGAGCATGCCGAGACTCTCACCGCGGGCCGAGTTCGGCGGCAGATCCTTGCCGATGTCCACCACCAGCCGCTGCTTTACGGCGACCTTCGTCTGCTCCCGGCCGCGCGACGAGGTGGAATCGTAGGCGAGGACATTGCCCGACTGCTCGATCAACTCATCGAGGATGCGCGGATCGAAAAAGAGATCGCAGTTGAGGAGCACGAAGGGCCCTTTGATCCAGTCGCGTGCCAGCCAGAGCGAGTAGAGACTGTTCGTCTCTGCGAAGCGCTCGTTCAAGAGCACCTCGGCGCGGTCACCGATGACATTCTGCAGCGCGTGCGCCTCGTGGCCGACGATGACGAGCACCGGGCCGATCCCGTGGTCGGCGAGCGCCTCGAGCGTGTGTAACAGCAACGGACGCCCGCCGATCTCCACGAGCGCTTTCGAGCCGCCCCCGGTCATCGCATTGAGGCGGCTTCCCATTCCGGCAGCGAGGATCACAGCTTGCATTTGTTGACTCCGGTCAGTGAATTGTCGCGGCCGGGTCGGCGCCTGCGCGTCGTCCGGCGTACGTGGTGGCGGGGCCGCTGAACGCGACCCTCCCCTCGGCCAGCTCGAGGACCCAGTCCATGTGCGGAAGCAACTCGGGGTCGTGCGTCACCCAGAGCACCGTGCGACCGCGCGTCACCTCGAGGAGTCGGGTGGTCAGCGCGGTCGCCGAGGCACGATCGAGTCCGGTGGTCGGCTCGTCGAGGAGCCAGATCCGGCCGTCGCGGAGGAGGGCGCGGGCGAGCGCCAACCGCTGGCGCTCGCCACCCGAGAAGAGGTCGCCGCCGCGCCGCACCAGCGTGTCGTAACCCTGTGGCAGACGCTCGATGAACCGGGCGACATCGGCCGTCTCTGCCGCGCGTTGGATCGCCTCAAGTGTCGCACCGGGAACGCCGAGCGCGATGTTGTCCCGCACGCTCACGCCCGTGAGCACGCTGTCCTGGAAGACTACGCTCATCTGGCTGCGCAGCGAGTCCACGGCATAGTCGCGCAGGTCGCGCTCGTCGAGCCAGACGCGGCCTCGTGCCGGGTCGGCGAGGCGGAGCACGAGCGAGAGGAGCGTGGACTTCCCGGCCCCATTGCCGCCGAGCACGGCGATGCGCTGTCCCTCTGGGAGGACTCCGTCGATTGCGTCAAGCGACCACTTCCGCCCGCCACGCCGGCGCTTCGGCGTCTGGAGGGATACCGACTCGAAGCGCAGGGCCCCACGGACGCCCACCGCGTCGATGGCACCCGGGAGGTCCTGGATCGATGAGGGGCGGCGAACGATCCGATCGAGTCGGTCGGCGCAGGCGAAAGTGCGGCCGAGCCGTGCCGTCTGCAGCGCGAAGGCCGAGAACGGCGCACGCAGTGAGAGTGCATAGGAGAGGAAGAGCACGAGATCTCCCGCCGTCAGCTGCCCGCGCATCTCGCCCGCCGCACCCAGCCACATCGCCGCCGCGACGCTGACCGCGATCGCGACATCGACGCGCAGCGTGAGACCCAGCGAAAGGCGCTGCAGCTTCTGCTCCTGCCGCAGGCTGTGGTCGTTACGCGCCGCAAAGCGGGTCGAGACCGCGCTGCCCGCAAGGCCGAACGTCTGCAGTTCTCGCACCGCCATCAGTTCGCTGCCAACGAGCGCCGCGAGCAAGCCCTCTTTCGTCCGCTGTTTGCGCGCCACGTATGCGATGCGCCGACCGCGGCGGCGCATCATCACGAGCGCGACGCCTCCACCAAGCGCCAGCACGACGGCGAGTGTCCAGTCGATCCACAGCAGCACGACGAACGAGGCGACGAAGAGGGCGAGCGTCTGCACGATGCTCGTGAGGATGCCGTTCAGCCCGCGCCTGAGGCGCGACGTGTCGTAGACCACGCGCGTCATCAGTTCACCGACCTCCCGCGCCTCGTGGAACGCCAGGGGCTGGCGGAGGACGTGCATGAAGAGCTGCGCACGGAAGCGGTACAGGACCCGGTTGCCCATTCCGTTGAGGACCAGAGACTGGCCGTACGACGCCAAGGCGACCGCGATCGCGAGCCCGACGAACAACAGGCTGAGCAACGCGATGCCGCGCTCGGGCGACGCTGAGACCCATCCCGCCACACCGGCCGCCGGAGCGACGCCAGCGGCGGTGGCGAGATGGTCCACGATCCATTTGAGGGGCCATGGCTGCAGCACATGCAGCCCAACCGTGGCGACGGCCAACGCGGCGCCCGTCGCGAACGACCTCCCTTCGCCAGTCGCATGCGGACGCAGCATCGCCGCGATACGGCGCAGGGACATCCGCGTGGCGCTGGCCATCTCAGGCGGAGTCGAGTGCGTCGAGGCGCTGGGCGACCCACTCCATCGCGGCGTCCGTCGCCCGACCCGGGTGGTAGAAGAGATCGCGGGCCATCGCGCGCCGCACCGGTCCCGCGTGCCGGGGATGCGCGAGCGACCACGCGATCGCTTCCACCGCCTCGTCAGGCCAGCGAGTGGTGACGCCGCCTTTGCGCCCCCAGGTGTCGAGATCGAGCGCCACGCCCTTCCGCTTCATCGTCGCGAGCAACTGCGGCACGTCGAGGAAGACCATCGGGCGATCGAGCAGTGCGTACTCGCTCGATACAGAGGACGCGTCCGTCAGCAGCAGGTCGGCAGCGAACATGTACGGGACCACGTCCAGTCCCGTGGCGAGCTGCGTGTGCCGGTCGAGGAGCGGCTTAAGACGCGCGGGCCAGTCGGTGCCCCGGTCCCGGGGATGGTCGTGCAGCTTGATCAGGATGTCGTACTTCCCCGTGGCGCGCAGCCGCTCCAGGACCGCCTCGCCCGTATGCTCGAGCGAGTTGTCAATCTGCCCCGTCGGGGCGTAGAGGATCACGGGGCGACGTCCCGAGAACCCCAACCGCTTGAGGAGGGCCCGGCGGTCGAGCGCCCCGTTCACGAGCCGGTCGAGCTTCGGGAAGCCGATGTTCACAAGCCGGGGATCGCGGTCCCGCAGCATCTGCGTCTCGGTGAAGAGACGCCGCATGTACGGGCCAGTGAGGAAGAGCCGGTCATAGACGAGCACGTCTCGCCGCACCGCCATGTTCCGGAAGGAGACGCCGTGGAAGAGCTGGATCCGCTCCTGCTCGTCCTTCGGAAAGTACCCCGACACGTGCGCGCAGAAGACAAGGTCGAAGGTCTGTTTCCGGATCTTCTCCAGCTCTACGATCTGCTGCGGCGGGATCTGAAAGGGCGCGTAGAGTTGGCGCGCCGTGAGTCGCGCTCCGCCCTCCGCCGACGCCTCCCGACCACCCGAGAGCACGATCTCGATGCCCCGCATGCGACGCAGCCGCTCATAGAGCGGCTGGAAGCAGACGAAGTGTACCGGCGCGTAGCCGGCGAAAAGGATCCGTCGTGTGGTCTTCGATCTCGGCATTCGCTGCGGTCTCCCGTTGACGTCGATTAGCGCCCGATCCTGAAGCCTAGATGCGCCTGGAGCTTGGAGTAGTCGTCCACTTCGCCGAGACCACCGAGGTCCGTCGGGCGATTCAGGCGCTGGCTCGTGTACTGGCCGCCCACGTACATCCGAACGGCCTTCGAGAAGCGATGCAACATCTCGACGCCGTACTGCCCGCGCCGGTCAATACGGCCGTTGTTCGCCACGTCGTACCGCTCGTCCGACAAGAAGCGGCGCCACCGGAAGTCGATCGAGAGATCGAGATCGGTATTTCGCGTCAGGCCGAAGCGAGCGGTCTCCCCCAGCCCGAGTTCTGTGCGCGAACGGTCGATGGTCTGCACCGTGCGCGCATTGAGGTCGGTGGAGTTGCCATTGCCGTTCAGGTCCTCACCGAACAACGGCTCGTCGAGCAGGAGGACCTGCCGGGTCGTACGGCTGCCGAGCATCGCGACGTCGACACTCGTCTGGAACTCGATACCGTGGGCAAAGTCGAATTGCAGTCGCGCCGTTCCCGTGGGACCCGTGAGGTCGCGGGCCCCGAACGGCGCGTCGTGTGCGCGGGAGTAGAAGCCGCCGCCGAGCGTGAGCCAAGCGCCGAACGGGCGCGTCTTCGAGGACTTCGCGAGCCGGTGCCGATAGTCGACCTGGGCCGTACGCTCGCTGTACTCGCCGCGCTCGTATACCCGCTCAGAGTCGATGATCGTGCCGTCGCCATTACCGTCGACCGCGTTCGAGAGATAGTTACGCGTGAAATAGCTGGGCTGGAGCGTGCCCCGGATCCGCACTCGCCCTTTGTTCCGGATCACCTGTTCCAGCGCCAGTCCGAGCGTCGCATTGCTGCGCTCGGCGTTCAGTCCGTACCACTCGTACGCGACCGACGGCGCGAGCGTCAGGTCGCGACCGGCGAGACCCTGCCCCGTGGCCTGAAAGGTCGCGACGATCGTGGTGATCAGGTCGGCGGCGTTCGTCATCTCGGTGTAGCGTCCGCTCATCAGGTTGGCGGCCGTTGGCGCGGCCAGGTTGTTCTTCCTGGACGGGGCGAGGAGGAAGACGTTGTTGTCGTACTGGGGGCCGATGTCGATCCGGGAGGAGAAGCTCCATGCCTTCTCCTTGGCGGGTGCCGCAGGCGCAGAGGCCGGCGGGGCCGCCTGTGCGGCCACGACGGATGCCGTCGCGACGGATGCCGTCAGGCAGAGGCCAAGCAGGAGCGAAATGCGCGAATGAAGCGTTCTCATCGTGAGGTGGTGTTGAAGAAATGCCGTGCGGAGGGAACCCGCTCCGACCGTGCTGGTTCCCTCCGAAGTTATCGCGGTATCTCGCTCCATGCGCTGGGTGGCCGTCAGCCAACACCATCAGGTGTAAGCTGGGTCACACACCGAAGCCCGCCTCTTGCAGTCGCGCCCCCGACCAGATTCGAGCGAGTGCCACGTTGGGTGCCGTCGGCAGCGCGCAACAACAGCGTGCCCAACAGACAGACCAGCTCAACGGGGACATTTCTAATGAACGTTGACACGCCGCGCCCATGCCCGTAGCGCGTCGTCCGGAGGGGCGCCATACTCAGCCCACCACGATCGAAATTCCTATCCTATCCTATGGACTTCCGGCATGATCTCCCCATGAAACGCCGCCAATTCCTTCAGCAGTCGGCTGCCCTCGTTGCGGTGCCGCTCATCGGCGCGCCGTCGCTGCGACAGGCGGTGCCTCGCGCGCCGCTTCGTGTCAACGGGGCCCGCCTCAACAGCTGGCTCACGTCGTTCGATACCATTGGCCGCACGCCCACCGGTATCAACCGCGTGGCGTACTCACCGGCCGATCTCGCGGGACGCGCGTTCACGCTCGACTTGTTCAAGCAGGCGGGCCTCGTGCCGCGCATCGATGCGGCCGGAAACATTTACGGCCGCGTCGACGGCAGCAGCGCGTCACTCAAGCCCATTCTCATCGGATCACATGTCGACTCTGTGACCGACGGCGGCAACTTCGACGGACCCGTCGGCTCGTTCGCCGCCATTGAAGTGGTGCGCTCGCTGCGCGAACAGGGCGTACGATTGCGACATCCGCTTGACGTGGTGGTATGGCAAAACGAGGAAGGTGGTACTATCGGCAGCAAGCTCGCCATCGGTGACATCACCGACGCTGATCTCGACAAGGTCGCGCGCTCCGGCAAGACCATTCGCGAAGGTATTGGTCTCGTGGGCGGCGATGCAACACGGTGGCGCGACGTGATCAAGAAGCCGGGCGACGTTGCCTGCTATATCGAACTCCACATCGAGCAGGGCGGTCTGCTCGAAAAGGCTGGCCTGCAGATTGGCGTGGTGCAGGGTATCGTGGGATTGCGCTGGTTCGAGGTCACCATCACCGGTGTCGCCAATCACGCCGGCGCAACGCCCATGGACCAGCGCCATGACGCCATGCTGGCCGCCGCCAAATTTACCGTGGCAGTGAACGAAGCCATCACCGGCGAGCCGGGACGCCAAGTCGCGACCGTCGGGCGCCTCAGCGTGTCACCCAACACCACCAACGTCATTCCCGGGCAGGTCGTGCTGACGATCGATTTGCGCGACCTCGACAGTGCCAAGATTGCGCGCTTCACCATGCGCTTCGAGCAACTCAGTCGCGAGATCGGAACGGCCACGGGCACTACGTTCCAGTTCAAACGTCTGGTGGACAGCGAGCCCGCGATCGCCAACCCGAACGTGATGGACTGGATCGATGGCAGCGCCGCATCACTGGGCCTCTCGCGTCAGCGCATGCCTAGCGGCGCAGGGCACGATGCGCAGGAAATTTCGCGCATCGCGCCCATGGGAATGATTTTCGTGCCCAGTGTCGGCGGGATCAGCCACTCGCCCATGGAGTTCACGATAGCGGCAGACGTGGCGCATGGCGCCGATGTGCTGTTGAATGCGGTGATCGCGGCGGATAAGGGTTGATGGTCGGAAGTGGCGAATCCGATGGCCGGTGATGTCACTCCACCGCAGCGCGGGCTCGCTGCGATCTGCGGGAATCTCGACGGGTATCTCGTCGAGGCCGCGCATGGCGGTCACACGTATGCTCGGCGCTTCACGGTCGGGGAGTGCGCACGGCACGATGCGGATGGTGGCGTTCATCACGCTGGCGGCGGTGGTTGATCAGATCCTCACACACCTGCGCCACGCACCTGCGCCAAGCACCTGCGCACGCGCGCCGCC
>JANOTV010000391.1:0-2065 GCA_031416495.1 Gemmatimonadota bacterium | reverse complement strand
GCCGGGGTCCTGCGACCGGGGAGTCCGCAGTGCCTGGGGTGTCACGAGATGCACCTGGTCCTTCCCGACTTCGTCCCGCGACTCGAACCGCACGGGGGGAAGTGCGGCACCTGCCACAACCCGCACACGGATTCCCTCCTTGCCGCCGCCAAGAACTCGTGTGCCGCGTCAGGGTGTCACGCGGACTGGCGCGACGAGCCCTTCCATGTCGGACCGGACCATCGGAGACGGGCGAGTGAGTGCTCCACTTGCCACGTGGGCCACCAGTCCAAGGTGGATGCGAGCGATTGCCAGGGGTGCCACCTCGCCGTGCGGCAGCGGGGCAGGCTCGCCCCGCCGGTGCGATTCGACACGACCGACGCACTGAGGCGACTCGCGCCGCCCTGAGACTTCGCGCGGCTACGGGTCTCCCGGGATCACGCGGCCATGGCAGGCGATGCACAGGGTTGGGTTCTTCGCCCTCGCCCGTGCCGCGTTGAAGCCGGGTCCGTGGGGACTGAACCGGAAACCACCGCCCACGGCGGAATGGCAGTCGGTGCAATCGCGTTCGGCGTGGCAGGAGGCGCATGTTTCGAGGCTCTGCCGCGCAGCTTGACCGTGCCCCAGGCTGAATCCGCGGAATGCGTCGTGGTAGCCGAGACGACCGAGTCGGGCGGTGGCGACCAGTCCCGTCTGCTGATGGCAACTCTGGCAGAACTGCGCCGGGTTGTGGCAGTCGGTGCAGTTCGCTTCGCGGGCGTACGCCGCACTCGGGTGCCGTGTGAGGAATCCCTGGGCGTGATACCGCGACTGTCCGCCCCCTTCGGGGCGGTGACACTCGAGGCAAGTCGAGCGCACGTGGCAAGTCTCACACGTTCTCGGACGCGCGTTCGCGTCCATCCCGTGGCGCTCGCGGAACTCCGGCGTGTGGCTCACGGGTGGCGTGCGCGTCAACTGCGCTCCGGCCGCGCGTCCGGGGCCGACGGCTGGCAGCGCGGCCACGGCGCGAGGCGGCCCTCCGATGTGACAGGTCGTGCAGCTCTCCCGCGCATGGCAGGTCTCGCAGGTCGCGTTCGCCCGCTGCGCCTCCCGACCATGCCCGCGCAGGAACCCGGCGGCGGCGTGACTCGCCGGCACCGGCTGCTTGGTGGCATAGGTCGGCGACCGGTCGTCGAGCGCGAGCGCGACGATCGCGGACACCTCGGGGGCGTTCACGTGGCAGGTAATGCACAGGTTCCGCGCGTGGCAGGTGGCGCAACTCGCCGCGACCGCCGCGGGGCTCGCGCGATCGCCCTCTCCCTTGGCGGCCTTGCCGTGGCCGCCGAGCAGGAAGTCCGGCGCATCGTGTGACTGCGGCTTGGGAAAGCCCTTGATGTCGGCCGTGGTCAGGCCGGGTGCATCGGTCAGCCGCACGTGACAGGTCGCACAGGCCTCGTCCGGGAGATCGACGTGGGGCGCCTTGAGTCCGTGACAGTCGAGGCACTGCGCGACGACGGCGCGCTGCACGGTCATCCGGGGGGCGGCGCCCTCGGTGTGGCAGGCGGAGCAGTTCCGGATCAGCGTGCTGTCGGCGACGTTCTTCTGGGCCGCGGCGCGCTGATGCACGTCGTGCGCGAACCGCAGATTGCTGGCACGCGCACCCGTGCGCGGCTCCCACTCGACGTCGTGGCACGAGGCGCAGCCTGCCGGTGTGGGCCAGACCGACTCGCCCGGTTCCACGATGCCCGTGTGGCATGCGACGCACACCGGAAAGAGCGTCGCGTGCTTGTCGTGCGGGAAGGGAGGCGGCACCGTCCGGGTCGCCAGCGGCGCGGCGAAGAGCGCACCGGCCACCAGGACGCCGAGCGCCAGCGCGGGACCGCCGATCGAGCGCACCGTCATCGTCCAGTCTTCCGCGCCGGAGGCAGCGGGATCCGGTCGGCGCGGGAGCCGAACGCCAGACTGAGCCCGGACCGAAGCCGGACCTGCGCAAGCGAGGAGGCGCTCGCGTCGGGACGCCGGCGCTCATCGTCCACGAGCGCGACGTCGGCCCACACACGCCGCTGCGCGCCGAACGACCACTCCCCGCGGCCACCGATCCAGCGAC
>JANOTV010000390.1:0-8196 GCA_031416495.1 Gemmatimonadota bacterium | reverse complement strand
CAGCGCCGCGAGTCGCGCGCCGCGCGCGGCACCGCTCGTTTCACGCCGCCGGATGGTCCCGCGCGCGGTCGCGATGCCGCGCGCTACACGGTGCCCACGTGGGAAGAGCTGCGCGGACTCAGCGCCGATGAACGGCGACTGGTGATCGAGTACTTCCGCCGACTGAACGCCGAGGCCAAACCGTGACGCGGCGCCGCGCGTGTGCACTCCGGGCCGCGGCGGTCGTCGTCGCAGCGCTGATGATCGCCACCGCCGACGCGCTGCACGCGCAGGAAGCGGCGTCGAGCGGCGCGCTGGTGTCCAAGGCCATCGCGCTCGAGAGCGCCGACAGGAATCGCGAGGCCGTGGCCGCCTGGCGCGCCGTGATCGCCTCCGGCGCCGTGCAGCCCGGAGTGCTCGGTCTCGAACGCGTCTTCTCCGTGCTCGGGCAGGAGGACTCGCTCATCGTCACGCTCGATTCGCTGATGCCGCTCCACCCGCGCGACGGGCAGCTGCGTGCGGCGCAGCTCCGCACGCTCGCGACCTTGGGGCGCGACGCCGAGGGGGGAGCTGCGTTCCGGGCCTGGCTCGCCGTGACGCCGAACGACGTGACGCCATACCGCGAATACGCCCGCGTGCTGCTCTTCAACAACCGCGCCGTCGCGGCCGACACCGTGCTGCGCGAGGCGGAGCAGGTGCTGGGCAGCACGCGCGCACTCACGCTCGAGATCGCGCAGATGCGCGCCGCGCTCGGGCTCTGGCAGGCATCCGCCGCCGCGTGGCGCGAGGCGATGCGCGACCAGCCGTACTTCGAGTCGGCGACGGCGTTCTCGCTCTCGCCGACTCCCGCGGCGCACCGCGATGCCGTGCGCGCGGAGCTGACCGCCAAGGATGCGCCGCTGGGCGCGACACACTCGCTCGCGCTGCTCGAGCTCTCGTGGGGATCGCCACGCAGCGGCTGGCAGGCGCTCAGTGCGCTGCCGGTGTCGGACACGGCGGTCGTGATCTGGCGGGAGTTCGCCGACGAGGCGGAACGCGTGCGCGCACATGCCACGGCGCGCGATGCGCTCATGGCGGTGCATGCCGCACGGCCGGGCGCGGAGATCGCGTTGCGCGCGGCGCAGGCCGCGCTGCTGGCCGACGATGCCGAGTCCGCGCTCCGGCTCGCGCGCGATGCCTCGGCGCGTCTCGACTCGGCCCGCGCGCTCTCTGATGCATTCCCGCTCGAGCTCGAAGCGCTCGCACGGCTCGGGCGCGCCGCCGAAGCGGAGCAGTTGCTCGCGCGCGCTACGCAGACCTTCGGCTCCGAGGGCGCGCGAGGCTACGCGCGGGTGATCGCGTGGGCGTGGATCCGCGCGGGCGATGTAGACCGCGCGCGTGCGGCGCTCAAGGATGCGCCGATCGCCGCGGAAGATGCGGTGGGGGGGTGGCTGGCGCTTTTCGAGGGCGACCTGCCGGCTGCGCGCGTCGCGCTCAGGAACACCGATGCGCCCGGGCAGGACGCCGTGTCTGCGCTGGCGCTGCTCAACCGCACCGATGTGGAGCGCGCACCGGCGATCGGCGCCGCGTTCCTCGCGCTCGCGCGTGCCGATTCAGCTGGGGCGGCCCGCCGGTTCGAGGCGGCGGCTGCGGATCTGCCGGACGCCGCGCCGCTGCTGCTCGCGATCGCCGCACGTGTCGAGACCGCACGCCGCGCGGACGCGAGAGGCTCAGCCCTCTGGCAGCGCGTCGCGGCGGAACATCCGCAGGCGCCCGAGGCGCCCGAGGCTTTTCTCGAATTGTCGCGCGCGCTCCGGCGCCGGGGAGATATTACGGGAGCGCGTGAGCGTCTCGAAGATCTGATCCTCACGTATCCGACCAGCGCGCTCGTCCCACAGGCGCGCCGCGAACTCGAGGCGTTGCGCACGGGCGCCGCGCGGTCTCCCGCCGGAGTGATGGATCAACGATGAGTCGTCGACGGCCGCTCGTTCTCGCGCTCGCGTTCGCGGCGCTCTCGGCCGCGGCGCTCTCGGCCGCGGCAACGTCGGCCGCGGCGCAGCACCTGCTCGTGCCGATGGACGACGTGCAGGCCAATCACCTCAAGGCGTACGGGGTGACGTTCAAGGCGCTGGAGCAGGGTGTGCGCAGCGAATGGCTGCTCAACTACCGGGGCGGGAGTTTCCTGGTCCCCGACGTTCCGGCACTGCGCCGCGAGGCAGCGCTCGCCGGCGTGACATTCGAGCCGCTCGACGGGAACATGCTCGATGCCATCCGCCAGGAGATCGCCGAGGGCAACATGGACGCGGTGCCGCTGGAGAAGGCGCCCCGCATCGCCGTCTACACGCCGCCCGACTCGCCGCCGTGGGATGATGCCGTGACGCTCGCGCTCACGTATGCGGGCATCGAGTACACGAACATCTGGGACGATTCCGTGATGACGACGGATCTCTCGCAGTACGACTGGATACACCTGCATCACGAGGACTTTACCGGCCAGCAGAACAAGCTGTACCTCGGGTTCCGCGACGCGCCCTGGTTCGTGCAGGCGCGCGAGCGCGACCTCGCGACGGCGCGTCGTCATGGGTTGTCGGACATCCCGACGCTCAAGAAGCGCGTCGCCGACCGCCTGCGCGCGTTCGTCGAGCGGGGCGGCTTCCTGTTCGCGATGTGCGGTGCGACGGAGACCCTCGAGCTCGCGATCGCCGCGAAGGATGTGGACATCGCCGGACCGTTCTCCGACGGCACGCCGATGGATCCCGAGGCGGACAGCCGGCTCGACTGGACGCGCACCTTCGCGATGAAGGACGCGCGGCTCGAATCGGGTGCCGGCGTGAATGCGATGAGCGACATCGACGGTCACCAGGTGAACGTCCCGTCGCGCCGCCAGCCACTCGGCACGTTCACGCTGTTCGGCTTCTCCGCGAAGTTCGATCCCGTGCCGACGATGCTCGTGCAGAACCATCGCACGGTGATCAGCGATTATTATGGAGTGACCACCTCGTTCATGCGGCGCGTGCTCAAGCCGGGCGTGACGGTGCTCGCGCACGAGGAAGGGTCGCCGTGGGTGAAGTACATCCACGGGAGCTATGGGCGGGGATCGTTCACCTATCTCGGTGGCCATGATCCCGAGGACCCGCAGCACAACATCGGTGCGCCGTCGACGGACCTGGCGCTGCATCCCAACTCACCGGGGTACCGATTGATCCTGAACAACGTGCTCTTCCCGGCCGCGAAGAAGAAGCCGCTCAAGACGTGACCGCTGCAGTGACCGGCGTCAACGAGTCGTTCCACGGCGAGCCCGAGCGCGTTGCGCCGGGCGCGGCGACGGCGATCCGCTCGGCGATCCGCCTGGCGGGCGGCCGCGAGATCTGCTTCGTGTGCACGGTGAACGACGAGGGCATCGTGCAGACCGCGCGCGTGGCCGCGCGCGGCGACGTCACGAGCGTGCTCGCACTGCCCGGCTTCGCGAACCGCGGCGAGCTGCTGCTGCACAATCATCCGAGCGGATGGCTCGAGCCGTCGAGCGCCGACCTGCAGGTGGCGGCGCGGATGCACGACGACGGCATCGGGTTCGCGATCATCGACAACGAGGCGGCGCGGCTGTATGTCGTGGTCGAGATCCCACAGGCGAAACAGAAGGTCGAGCTCTCGCCCGGTGACGTCGCGGCCGTGCTCGGACCCGATGGTCCCGTCGCCGCGAACCTCGGCCGCTACGAGGACCGTCCGAGCCAGCGCGAGATGGCGCGGCTCATCGCGCAGCTCTATTCACGCGGCGGCATCGGCATGATCGAGGCGGGCACCGGCGTCGGCAAGTCGCTCGGGTATCTCGTGCCGGCGCTGCGCTGGGCCGCAGAGAGCGGCGAACGCACCGTCGTCTCGACGAACACGATCACGCTGCAGGAGCAGTTGATCGGCAAGGACCTGCCGTTCCTCGCGCGCGCGCTCACCGACCAGAAGGTGCGCTTCGCGATGCTCAAGGGATGGAAGAACTATCTCTGCCTGCTGCGACTCGAGCAGGCGCGCTCGCAGGGGGCGACGCTGTTCGATGAGGGCGTCGGCTCCGACCTTGCGATGATCGAGCAGTGGGCGGAGCAGACGACCGATGGGTCGCTCGCCGACCTCCCGGTGCAGCCGCGCAGCGAAGTGTGGGATGAAGTGGCGGCGGAGTCCGATCTCTGCACGCGGCTCAAGTGCCCGCACTTTGAGCGGTGCTTCGTGTTCCAGGCGCGCCGTGCCGCTGCGCAGGCCGATGTCGTCGTTGTGAACCACCACCTGCTCATGGCCGATGTCGCCGTGCGACGCGCTTCGGGGCGATGGGACGAGGCGGCGGTGCTGCCAGCGTATAAGCGCCTGATCATCGACGAAGGGCACCATCTCGAGGATGCGGCGGCGGCCCATCTTGGCCAGACGGTCTCGCGTCGCGGCCTCGAGCGACTCTTCGCTCGGCTCGAGCGTCGCGGCAAGGGACTGCTCCCGGCGCTCGACCGCAAGCTCGCATCGGGCAAGGACCTGTTGAGCATCGCGAGTCTCGACCTCGTGCGTGCGCGACTCGTTCCCACCGTCATCGCCGCGCGCGAGAAGAGCATCATCGTCTGCGATATGCTGGGCGAATGGATGCGCGCGCAGCGAGAGCCCATCGTCCGGCTCACCGACGCGTTCGATGATGATCCGATCTGGGCGGCGGGGCTCACCGCGGCACTCGACGACCTGCTCAAGGAGACCGAGATGCTCGGCGACGGCCTGCGCATGGTGCGCGACCGACTCGAGAGCGATGAGCAGCGTTCGGAGGATCTCGCGCCGCTGCTCAACGAAGTGCGCGGCGTGACCCGCCGGTTGCAGGGCGCCGGCGATGCGCTGCGCGCGACGCTGCGGCCCGAGCGCGATGGACTGCAGCGCGTGCGCTGGCTCGAGATGCGCGCGGGCGAGCGCAACGTGAGCGCGACGGCGGTGCCGCTCGATCTCGCGCCGATGCTGCGCGAGGATCTCTTCCGGCGCGTCGAGACCGCGATCATCACGAGTGCGACGCTCGCCGTCGGTGATGGCTTCGAGTTCATGGCGAAGCGGCTCGGACTCGACGACGAGGCGCTCGAACCGGTCACCGCATCGCTCGCGTCGCCGTTCGATTATCCGCGTCAGGCGATGCTCGCGATCCCGAGCGACTTCCCGGCGCCGAACGCCGATGCGGCGGGGCATTTCCGGCGCACGATCGACGCCGCGAGCGACCTCATCGAGTATTCGGGCGGTGGCGTGTTCTGTCTCTTCACGAGTCATCGCGACGTCAAGGAAGCCGCGCGCGTGTTGCGCGAGCGCGGGATCGGATCGAAGCATCCGCTGCTCGTGCATGGTGAATCGCCACGCGATGACCTGCTGCGGCGTTTCCGCGACCATGGCGATGCGGTGCTCATCGGCACGGCCAGCTTCTGGGAGGGCGTCGACGTGCCGGGGCGCGCGCTGCGCGGACTGCTGCTCGGGCGGATCCCGTTCCGCGTGCCGAGCGAGCCGATGACCGCCGCGCAGTGCGAGGCGATCGAGGCGGAAGGCGGGGATTCGTTCGCGACCTATATGATCCCGCACGCCGCGCTGCGCCTCAAGCAGGGATTCGGACGCCTCATCCGCACCGCCACAGATCGGGGCGCCGTCGTCATCTGCGACCCGCGCGTTGTCACAAAGGGTTATGGGCGGCGTCTCATCGAGGGACTGCCTCCCGCCACGCGGATACAGGGCCCATGGGCGATGCTTCGCGAGGAGCTGGCCGCGTTCTACCGTCAGTCTGAACCACGAACCGAGGGGTAGATTCAGCAATGGTCCGTCCTGGAAAGATCGTATGCGTCGGCCGGAACTACGTCGAACACGCAAAGGAACTCGGCAACGAGATGCCATCGGAGCCGCTCGTGTTCTATAAGCCGACTTCGTCGGTGATCGCCTCGGGCGAGTCGATCGTGCTGCCGCGCAATGCGGGGCGCGTGGACTTCGAGGGTGAGATCGGCATCGTGATCGGCAAGCCGCTGCGCCATGCGACGGCGGAGCAGGCGAGGGCCGGCGTGCGTGGCATCGTTGCAGTGAACGACGTCAGCGCGCGCGACCTGCAGAAGTCGGATGCGCAGTGGTGGAGGGCGAAGGGCTTCGACACCTTCTGCCCGATCGGCACGGAGCGCAGCGGAACGCCGGACCTGGAGGACCTCGAGATGATCAGCCGAGTAAACGGTGAGGAGCGTCAGCGGGGTCATACCAGGGAGATGGCATTCCCCATCGCCGACCTGCTGGTGTTCATCTCACGAGCGATCACGCTCGAACCCGGCGATGTCGTCGCGACGGGTACGCCCGCGGGCGTCGGCCCGCTGAGCGTCGGTGATCTGGTCGAGGTCGAGATCCCGGGCTGGAGCAAGGTCAGCAACCGAGTGGTCGCCGAGGCGTGATGCGCAAGCTGCCGCGTCTGCGGCTGCTGCTGCCGAAGCCCTCCGGCGACCGCAAGGCGTCGGTGGTGGCGTTCGTCGTGCAGACGCTGCTGATGGCGATCATCGTGCCGTCGTTCGTCGTTCCGGTCGCGTTCGAGTTCCTGCGCGACGACCGGGGCAACGCGGTGCAGCCCGAGCAGATCAGCTACTTCGTCGAGCTGCCGCGCGACACGGAACAGAGCCGCGAGGCACCGCGCGACGGAGGCGATGGGCGCGTCGCATCCGAGACGCCGACCGAGACACCGTCCGAGACACCGGTACCCGTGGTGCTGACACCGAGCACGGTGCCGAGTGGCGTCCCCACGCCTGATCGCTCTCGCGAAGTGGACCCCGGTGGCGTCGGTCCGCTGGTCGGCGGCGGCGGACCGACGCGTGGCGTGCGCCCATCATTCAGCGACCGGCGCCTCTGGGTGCCGGCGTCGGAGATCATCAGGGCACCGGCGGGCCCCCAAACGCGCGCCGACAGCCTGCGACAGATGCTCGCCGAGCGCACGGGCGTGTTCCTCGACTCGGTGGCCGAGGCCAATCCGCGCGGACGTGCGCCCGGCGACTGGACCTTCGAGCGCAACGGCAAGAAGTACGGCATCGACCAGAAGTTCATCAGGCTCGGTGATTTCTCGATCCCGACGGCGCTGCTCGCGCTGCTGCCGATGAACGTGCAGGCGAATCCGATCGCGCAGGAGCGTCAGCTCCGCATGAACTTCATGCGGCAGGAGATCCAGATGCAATCGGCGCGTTCCGTGCGCGACGATGAGTTCCGCGCGGCGGTGCGAGCGCTGCGGGAGCGGAAGGAGCGGGAGCGGAGGGAAGCGGAAGAACGGAAGCTGCCGACGGATCCCTAGTCGATCTCATCATCAGCCCGCGGCGCCGTCAGCCGGAACACCCCGCACAACGGCCCCAACACCTCGAAGTCATCACCCGGACCGACGGCGATGTCGTCCGCGCCCGGCCGCGGCGCACGCAGCAGGAGCATCGTGCCGCGACGCGTCATCGAGCGCGCGAGGATCGCTCCGCCGATCCGCACCACCACCGGTGTCTCCTCATGCGCGCGTGCGCTCTTGTGCACGAGCAGCAGGTCGCCTTCGCGTATCGCATGCGCAGGCGCATCCTCGAATGAGGCGCGCACGAGGAAGGCATCATCACCCGGCAGCAGCGAGCGATCGAGCGTGAGATGCTCCTCGACGATCAACGTGCGCGTCGGCCCGGGACGAACCACGGGCACCGGCTGCGTGCCCGAACCGCCGGCGAATCCCTCGATCACCACGCCGCGCGAACGGCCTGGTGCGCGGCGGATGTAGCCCTTCGTCTGGAGAGATCCGAGGAGATCAGCGACGGTCTTCGTGGACGGGATCCGGAAGTGCCGTGAGATCTCACGAACGCTCGGCTGGAACGTGTGCTCCGCAAGAAAGTCGATGAGGAAGTGCCAGAGCTTCCGTTCGACCGCCGTCAGCGGGGCACGGGGCGAGTCCACGTCAGCCGACGGTGGGTGCGGCGCCCGACTCCATCGAGGCAAGCTTCGTCTCCGCCTGCGCGATGCGCGAGAGGGTGCGCCCGCGGCCGAGCGCGACCATCACATCGAAGATGCCGGGCGACACCGCCAGTCCCGTGAGCGCGACGCGCAACGGCTGGAAGATCTTGCCGCCGCCCACGCCCTGCTGCTCGGCGAGTGCGCGCAGCGCCGCTTCCATCGCGGGCGGCTCCCACGACTCGAGTGCCGCGAGCGTCTCGCGCGTCGCAGCGAGCAGCGGCAGCACGACGGCCGACTACTTCCACTGCTTCGCGA
>JANOTV010000389.1:0-10593 GCA_031416495.1 Gemmatimonadota bacterium | reverse complement strand
CGGTGACTTCTCCGGTGGCGTCGACGTAGCGGAAGACCACGCGCCCTTCGGATTCGAGCATGTCGAGGGTCGCATCATCCGCGGTGTAGCGGCCGTCGCCGTGGGCGATCGGCATGCGGAGCAGTGCGCCCTTCGTGGCGGCGTTGGTGAACACCGTGTTGGTGTTCTCGACGCGCAGCGTGACGGGCATCGAGCGGAACTGAAGGCTCGCGTTGCGCAGCAGCGCGCCGGGCAGCAGGCCGGCTTCGCAGGCGATCTGGAATCCGTTGCAGATGCCGACCACGGGGCCGCCACGCTTCGCATGGGCGACGACTTCCTGCATGATCGGCGAGAACCGCGCGATGGCGCCTGCGCGCAGGTAGTCACCGTAACTGAAGCCGCCGGGAAGGATGATGACATCCGCGTCCTGGAGGTCGTGATCCTTGTGCCAGAGGAGGACCGCCGCCTCCTTGAGCCCCTCGACGACGGCGAGGAGCGCGTCCTCGTCGCAGTTGGAGCCTGGGAACGAGACGACCCCTACCTTCATGCCGCCTTCACCGGCTGCACGGACGCGATCTCGTAATCCTCGGTCACCGGGTTCGCGAGCAGGCGTGCGCACATCTCGCGCACGGTCTTCTCGGCGGCCTTCGCATCGGCAGCGGTGGTCTCGATGACGAGGTGCCGGCCGACATGCACGTCGGCAACGGCACCGAAGCCGAGGGTGTGCAGGGCGTCAGTCACGGCCTTGCCCTGCGGGTCGAGCAGGCCCTTACGGGGCACGATGTGCACGGAGACTTTGAACTGCGTCACGAGCGAAAGTCCTGGTTCAGGGTCGGGAGTTCGATATCGTCGTCCGCCTCGTCATCGGCGAACGGCGAGGGAAGCTCGAGGATACCGCGCACCAGCACGAGCACGACGCCGGTGGTGACATACAGCACGCCGAAGGGGAAGAAGAACTGCTTCGGCAGGAAGAAGAGCGCGAAGATGCTGGCGACGAACACGAGGATGCCCATCGTCCCGTGCAAGGTGCGGAACGTGAACTTCGGCCAGCCGGGATACGGCACGTTGCTGATCATCAGGAAACTCAGCACCACCATGAGGTAGCGGAGGATCGTCTCCCAGGGCCACGCGCCGATGAACGTCTCGTTGTACAGCGGCGTCTGGCTGAACCAGTAATACGTGGCCAGGGTACCGCCCGCAGCGGGGCTCGGCAGTCCCTTGAAGTAATCCTTCTTCTTGCCGGCCTGCTCGATGTTGAATCGGGCGAGGCGCATCACCGCGCAGGCGGCGAAGAGGAACACGAGGACCCAGTCCCACCCTGCGTGACGCATCACCGCGAAGTACATCATGAGCGCCGGCGCGAGTCCGAAGGAGATCGCGTCGACGAGGGAATCGAGTTCCTCGCCGAAGGGGCTGCCGGTGTTCGTCGCGCGCGCGATGCGCCCGTCGAGTACATCGCAGAAGCCGGCGATCACGATGAACCAGCCCGCCTGCGTGTGCTGGCCGCGCGAGGCGGCTACGATCGCGAAGATGCCGAAGAACAGGTTCGCCAGCGTGAACCCGTTGGGGAGCATCACGAGCGACGGGCGGGGCAGCACGCGTCGGCGCGCCATCACTGCGGCAGCTCGGCGAGCACGGTCGTGCCGGCGACCGGACGGTCACCGATCTTCGCGCGGATGGTCGTTCCCACCGGCACAAACACGTCGACGCGCGAACCGAAGCGGATGAGGCCCATGCGCTCGCCCTGCTCGGCATCGTCGCCCACGCGGCTGTACGTCACGATGCGGCGCGCGACGAGCCCCGCGATCTGACGGAAAAGGATGCGGTGCTTCGGCGCCTGCACACCGATCGACATCTGCTCGTTGTCGAGCGATGCCTTCTCGGCGGCGGCGTTCATGAACTTGCCCGGATTGTAATGCACGTACGCCACGCGACCGCTCACCGGATACCGGTTCACGTGCACGTCGAAGACGTTCATGAAGACCGAGATGCGGATCGCGCGTGACTGCAGGAACGCGGGCTCATCGATTTCGACGATCTCGATCACGCGGCCATCGGCGGGAGAGATGACGAACTGCTCGCCGCGCGCGCCGGTGCGCTCCGGGTCGCGGAAGAAGTACGCCACCCAGAGCACGAGCACCGTGAGGACGAAGGCGAGCAGCCAGAGCGGCCATGAACGGCGCATGAGCGCCGCGGTGTAGCCGGCCGCAGCGAGCGCGAGAGCGATCAGGATAAAGGGGTAACCTTCGCGAGCAAAGTTCACGGGAGCCTGGTGAGGTCGAGGGAATCGCCGGTGAGCAGCGTGTAGGCATCGAGGTAGCGTCGGCTCGTAGCCGTCACGACATCGAGTGGGAGTGTCGGCGGGGGCGCGTTGCCATCCCACCGGCCGACGCGACGCTCGCCATCGAGCCAGTCGCGCAGTGGCTGTTTGTCGAAACTTGGCTGAGCGCTTCCGACGCGGTAACGGTCGGCCGGCCAGAAGCGCGAGCTGTCGGGGGTGAGGACTTCATCGATGAGGAGGATCTCTCCGGCCGCCGTGCGGCCGAATTCGAACTTTGTATCCGCGATGATGATGTCACGCTCGGCGGCGATGTCGCGGCCGCGGCCGTAGATGAGTCGCGCGAGGCGCTCGAGTGTCGCGGCCAGATCCGCGCCGACCACCTCGGACAGCTGCGGGATGGTGATGTTCTCGTCGTGCCCAGACTCGGCCTTCGTCGCCGGGCTGAACACCGGCGGGTCGAACCGCTCGCTCTCGCGCAGGCCCGTCGGCAGTCGTTCGCCTGCCAACGTGCCCTGCTCGCGGTATTCCTTCCACGCCGAACCCGCGAGATAGCCGCGGACGACGCACTCCACCGGGAACACCTCGGTGCGGCGGCAGAGCATCGAGCGCCCAGCGAGGATGTCGCGATGCAGGAACAGCGACGGCACCGCCTCAATGATCTCCTCGGCATCGGTGCTGAGGAGATGATGCGCGACCTCCGACTCGAACTGCCTCAGCCACCAGGCGGTGATCTGCGTGAGCACGGCGCCCTTGTATGGCACGAGTTCGCGCATCACCACGTCGAAGGCGCTCACGCGGTCGCTCGTTACGAGCAGCAGCCGCTCCGCATCCACGACGTAGACGTCGCGCACCTTCCCGCGTCGGAGCAGCTCGAGGGGAAGGGAGGTCTCGCCGACGAGCAGCGCGCTCATACGCGCACCTCTTCACGTTCGGGAGCCTTCTCCCCCGCGGAGTCGAGGATCGGTCCGATCACTTCCGCGAGGAAATCGTCGACCTGATGCGCCGCGCGTCCGATGAACCGCGAGGGATCGGTCACGGCGCGCAGGTCATCGCTCTTCACCGGGAACGACGGGTCCGCCGCGAGGCGCTCGAGCATGTCGTTGTGCTTGCCCTCGTCCTTCATCGCGCGCGCGGCCGCGATGGAGTGGACGCGGATCACCTCGTGCGCCGTCTGGCGGTCGCCGCCGGCCTGCACCGCGCGCACGATCAGCGACTCGGTCGCCATGAACGGCAGCTCTTCGGCGATGCGCGCGCGGATGCGCGCGGGATGCACCTCGAGTCCCGACGCGATGTTCTCCATCAGGATGAGGATCGCGTCGGTCGCGAGGAACGCCTCGGGGATCGTGATGCGGCGGATCGCCGAATCGTCGAGCGTGCGCTCGAAGTACTGCACGCTGTGCGTCTGGTGGCCGGTGCTGCTGATCGACTGCACGAAGCGCGCGAGCGAGTTGATGCGCTCGGAGCGCATCGGATTGCGCTTGTACGCCATCGCCGACGAGCCGATCTGGTCCTTCTCGAACGGCTCCTCGATCTCGCCGAACGACTGCAGCATGCGCATGTCCGATGCGAACTTCGCGGCGCTCGCCGAGATGCCGGCGAGGACCTCGAGCACCTGGGCGTCGATCTTGCGCGAGTAGGTCTGGCCGCTCACGGGGATCGACGCGCCGAAGCCCATCGCATGGCAGACCTTCGTGTCGAGTGCGCGCACCTTCGCATGATCGCCGGCGAAGATCTCGAGGAAGCTCGCCTGCGTGCCCGTCGTGCCCTTCACGCCGCGCATCGGCAGCGTGGCGAGGCGATGGTCGAGTTCGGCGAGGTCGAGCACGAGGTCCTGCATCCACAGGGTCGCGCGCTTGCCGACGGTCGTGAGCTGCGCCGACTGCAGATGGGTGTAGCCGAGCGTCGGCTCGTCCTTCCACTCGCGCGCGAACTTCGCGAGCGTGCGGATGAGCGAGAGCACGCGCCGACGCACCAGTTCGAGCCCGCGCTTCATCTGGATCAGGTCGCCGTTGTCGGTGACGTAGCAGCTCGTCGCGCCGAGGTGGATCACACCCTTCGCCGCGGGAGCGACATCGCCGAAGGCGTGCACATGCGCCATGACGTCATGCCGGAAGCGGCGCTCATACTCCGCGACGGCGGCAAAGTCGATGTCGTCGAGGTGCGCGCGCATGCCCTCGATGGCGGTCGCCGGGATGTCCACGCCGAGATCACGCTCCGCTTCGGCGAGTGCGAGCCAGAGACGGCGCCAGAGGCCGTGCCGGGTCTGCAGGCTCCAGAGCTCGAGCATCGACTTGGATGCGTAGCGCTCGGCGAGGGGAGAGCGGTATGTCGAATGGCTCATGTGATATGGAAATCGGTCGAGTAGATGGTGCCGTTGCGCTCGAAGTACATGCGAATGGGACCGCGGCCGCTGTAGTACTCCAGCACGCGTGCCGCCTGCTGGGCGTCCGTCACCGGCGTGCGGTTCACCTGCACGATCACGTCGCCAGCGCGGATGCCGAGGTTCTGCGAGACGCGATCGCTCACGCGATATACGACGGCACCCTGTGCGCTGCGCACGCCGCGCTCGGCGCGGATCGGAGCGGTGAGCGAGACGAGTTCGAGTTCGCGCAGCACGGCGATCTTCTCTGCACCGACTTCGGGCAGGTCGCGCACGCTCACCGTGACGGTTTCCTCGCGGTTGCCGCGCCGCACGGTGAGTTCGGCGGTCTCGCCGACACGCAGTTCGAGGAGCTCCGCTTCCCAGTCGTATGGATTGCGGATGTCGCGATCGCGTGAGCGGGTGATCACGTCGCCTTCGCGAAGGCCAGCCGACGCTGCCGGACTCCCGGGCACGATGCGCTCGATCACCGCGCCGGGCGTGGGACGTCCGGTGCGCGCAACGGCGGTCCCGGCCTGCTGCACCTTCACGCCGATCCACGGCCGGCGCACGCTGCCATGTGCGAGCAGGTCTTCGGCGACGCGACGTGCACGATCGATGGGAATCGAGAAGCCAAGCCCGACCGAACCGCCGGTGGGACTGTAGATGGAACTGTTGACGCCGATCACCTGGCCGAGCGCGTTGATGAGCGGGCCGCCGGAGTTGCCGGGATTGATCGACGCGTCGGTCTGGATCATGTCCACGTACACGCCCGGTCCGTCGCCACGCCCGGTGAGGTTGCGACCGACTCCGCTCACGACGCCCGCGGTGACGCTCGGCTCGGAGTTGCCGAGCAGGAATCCGTAGGGGTTGCCGATCGCGATCACCCACTCGCCGATCAGCAGTCCGCGCGACGTGCCGAGTGGTGCGGTGGGGAGGCCCTTCGCGTCGATGCGCAGCACGGCGAGGTCATTGAGCTCGTCCTCGCCAACCACCGTGGCGGGGTACGTGGTTCCGTCGCGCAGCGCGACAAGCACCTTGCTCGCGCCGGCGACCACATGTGCGTTGGTGACGATGATGCCGTCCTCACGCACGATGAAGCCAGAGCCGATGCCCGCAGCGATCTGTTCGTTGGGACGCGCGCCGAAGAAGATCTCGAACGGTGAGGCGGTGGTACGATGCACGCGCTCGGTCTGCACCGTGATGACCGCCGGGGCGACGCGCGCGACGGCTTCGGTGATCGCCGTGCGGCGCGAGTCACCGATGGCCGTCGGCGAGGGATCGATGCCTGGCAGGCGCGCGGACGGCGGCGTCTGCGCGACCGACGTCTCGGGCGATGCCCCTTCGCAGGCTGCGAGCAGCGCGAAGAACGCGAGACCGCCGGTGCGGAGGGAGCGCCGCATGATGTTGCTCACCTTGCCCGACGCGGCTTGGCGCGCCGGCTCACGTCCCCGAGGAAGTGATCGACGCCCCGGTCCGTGAGGGGATGCTGCAGGAAGGAACGCAGCATCGCAGGCGTGACGACCACCGCATCGGCTCCGGCGGCGGTGACTTCGGCAAAGCGCGCCGCGCTGGCAGGTCCGGCAGCGACGACGTCGCACTCGATGGATGAGCGATTGATCGCGTCGCGCAGTTCCCTGATCACCGTGTCCGACGGCTGTCCGACGGCTTCGAGTGCATCGACCGCGACCACGACGAGCGAGGCGCCGGCATGCGCGGCGAGGATCCCCTGCGCGACGGAATGGATCAGCGTGGATGCGCATCGCACGCCCGACGACGACAGGCGGCGGAGGGCCGGCAGCGCGTCCTCGACGAACGGGATGGCGATGATGACGTGTTCGGTGATCTTGGCCAGCGCCTTGCCACCGCGCGTGATCTCGTCGGGGTCGAGTGACCCCACGCTGGCGAAGATCGGCACCTGGTCGCGCTCGGCGAGCTCGGCGAGCATCTCGCGCGGGTCCGCGTGCGGCACCTCGGAGGCGAGCACGGCGGGCGTCGCGACGATCCCGTCGAGAAGCCCCGCGTCAGCGGCCCAGCGGATCTCGTCGGCGGCGACGGTGGCGAGGTAGATGCGCATCTATGGGTTCAGGTACAGTTCGGCGGGATACGTGACCTGCTCAAGGCACAGTCCCACCGGTGGTGCCGGCGGGGACACTTCACGATTGTCTTCTGCGGAAAGCAGGGCGGTGAAGTCCTCCTTCGGCCGCTTGCCACTCGCCACGTCGAGCATCGTGCCGACCAGGAACCGCACCATATGGTGGAGGAACCGATTCGCCGCGATGTCGAGTACCAGGCCCTCGGGCAGGCCCGGTGCTGCCGGGCGCCACCTCGCGAGATGCACGATGCAGGAATGGTCGTCGCTCTCGGGTGCCGTACCGCGCACGGCGAACCCCCTGAACCTGTGCGTCCCCACTGTCTGCGCCGCGCACCAGTCGAGCAATCCGCGGTCGAGGGCCCGGTGCCAAGGGAGCGCCCAGCGCCGTCTGAACGGCGACTCCGCTTCCTCGTCGAGCCCCACCGCATAGCTGTAGCGTCGAGCGGTCGCGCTATACCGTGCATGGAACGTCGGCTGCATCTCGTTCGCGGCCGCGACCCACAAGTCCTCAGGGAGCTTCTCGTTGAGCACCCGCCGCATCTTCTCCGCCGTCCAGCGCTCTACCACCGTGATGCCGGCGACCTGCCCCCGCGCATGCACTCCGGCATCGGTCCGTCCCGCGCCCATCACACGCATCGGCGACCCATGGAACTGCTCGAGAGTCGTCTCCAGCACTCCCTGGACCGTGCGACGCGCCGGCTGTACCTGCCAGCCCGAGAAGTCTCGGCCGTCGTAGTGCAGGATCAGCTGGAGAGTGCGCTCCGACATCGACAGAAACCTACCGCCTGCGCAGGGCGAGTTCAAGGAACGTGAGTGCCGCGGCGCTTCGACTCGACGCGGTCGCCATGTGTGATTGCCGATTGACACAGGCTGCGCGGCATGGTCACCTTCCGTCTTGCGCGCGAAAGGTGCGTGACGTCCGTTCTTCCCATTCAATGACTGCTCGCACGCTCACATCACTCGCGCACGCGCTTGGTGCCGCGAACGACCTGGATGCGGCCTTCGTGGCCCTCGCGGGCGCGCTCGCGGAGTCCGACCGGGACGCGGCCATCTCGCTCCTTGCCTATGACCACCGCCTCGGGCTGCTGCGCGAGCGACTGATCGTCGTCGATGGCCGCGTCGAGCGGGTCCCGCTCGAGACCTCGCTCGAGCAGTTGCCCCGGATCGCGCTGCGCATCGTGCAGGAGGGCGGGACCTTCGCCGACCTCGCGGACGAGCCGACCGCCTACGCGCGCCTGCTCCGCCTTCCCCCGCTCGACGAGGGCGCCTCGCTGGCGCTCCGCGGCATCCGGGTGGATGGCCAGCTCTCATCCCTCGTGACGCTGATGGAGCCGCGTCGCGTGTTCGGCACCCGGGCGATCGAGCGACTCGGCCCCCTCGTCGCTTTGTTCGAGCTGGCCTTCGCCCGGTTCGCTGATCGTGAAGCGCGCCACGAGGCCGTTCGCACACTAGAGGAGGTCACGCAGCGCGTGCACGGCGAGTACCTACAGCGCCTCGGGACGCTCGAGGCGAAGATGGCGCAGCCGGCACCGAGCACGACGACTCCGGCAGAGGATTCGGCGGCGTCGGTTGCGCGAGAGCGCGAAGAAGCACGCCGGGCCGAGGACTCACGACGCTCGCAGCGACGGCTCGCCGCGCTCGAGCATCAGCTCACGGCATCGATCGGCCAGTTGGAGCAGGCACATATCGAACTGCACCGCCGCAGCGAGGCCCTGCGCCAGCGCACCAGGACGCTGTACCTGCTCGACCGGGTGATGACGCTCGCCGCCGAGACAAGCGATTCCCGCAAGCTCGCTGAAGGGTTGTTGTCGCTCGTCGGCGACGACATGCAGGCGTTGCGCTGCTCGCTCTTCCTGATCGGCGCGCAGCCGCAGACGCTGTACCTCGCCGCAGCGCGCGGCCTCCCGCCGCACATCCATCTGGGCAAGGTCATCGCGATCGGCCAGGGCGTCGCGGGACGCGTCGCGCAGCGTCGCGAGCCGATGCTCGTGGTGGACGCGCTCGAGGCGAAGGCACAGCCGCTCCTTGGCGACGACTATCTCACGAGCGGTTCGTTCATCTCGTTCCCGCTCGTGCGGCACGATGAACTGGTGGGCGTCGTCAACCTGACGAATCGCGCACAGCGAGGCCTGTTCGTCGAAGAGGACGTGGAGCGCGTGCGCATGCTCGGGCTCGTCATCTCGCTCATCGCGTCAGAGGCGCGACTGCCGGAACTGCTGCTCGGGACCATTCGTGAGTAGCAGTGTCATCCAGCAGGCGTTGAAGCGACTGGCTGGTGGAGAAACGCTCGGGAGTGAGGATGCCGCCGCCGCCTTTGGCGCGGTGATGTCCGGCGAGGCGACGCCGGCGCAGATGGCGGCGCTGCTGATGGGTCTGCGCGTGCGCGGCGAGACCGCGGTCGAGGTCGCGGGCGCCGCCCGCGCATTGCGGGCGGCCATGTCGCGGCTCGACACCGACGCCCCGCAGGACCTCGTCGACACCTGCGGCACGGGCGGCGGCGCGGTGGGGACGTTCAACATCTCCACCGCGGCGGCGCTGCTCGCGGCAGGCGCCGGCGCGCGCATCGCGAAGCACGGCAATCGCTCGTTCACGTCCAAGTCGGGCAGCGCCGATGTGCTCGAGGCGCTCGGCGTGCCGATGGACGTCCCGGTCGCCCGCCTGCGCGCGGTGCTCGACGAAGCCGGCATCGTTTTCATGTTCGCGCCCGCGATGCATCCCGCCATGCGACACGTTGGACCGGTACGGCGCGAGATGGCGATCCAGACGGTGATGAACCTCGTGGGCCCGCTCGCGAATCCCGCCCTTGCCGGCCGCCAGGTGATCGGCGTCGCTGACCCCACGCGTCTCGAACTCATCGCCGGGGCACTCGCGGAACTCGGCACGACGCATTCGATGGTCGTGCACGGCGAGCCCGGCATGGACGAGGTCTCCCCGCTTGGCATCACGATGGTGTTCGAGCTGCGCGGCAAGGAGGTGGAGCGCTGGACGATCGACCCCGAGCGACTCGGCTTCACGCGCATCGACGCCGCCGACCTCGCGGGCGGCGAGCCCGCCGAGAACGCGCGCATGATCGAGAAGGTCCTACTCGGCAAGGGACCCCGCGGCGCCGAGGCCGCGGTGCTGCTCAACGCGGCCGCCGCCCTGTACGTGGGCGGCCTCGCGCAGTCGATTGGAGAAGCACTTGCCGACGCGCGCGCCGCACTGAGCGCCGGGAAGGGATGGGACGCGCTCGGCAGACTGCGCAGGGCAACCGCCGCCTGTAACTAGTACTTCCGCATCACCCCAACCACGATCCCCTGGACCTTGATCTCGTTCTCATGAACGTAGATTGGCGCCATCGCCGCGTTGGCTGGCTGCAGCCGCACGCGACCGTCGCGCTCACGATAGTAGCGCTTGACCGTCGCACCGGCGTTGTCGAGCATCGCGATGACCATCTCGCCGTTGTCCGCGGCCGGCCGGTCGTGCACCACCACATAGTCGCCGTCGCTGATCTGGTCCTCGATCATCGAGTCGCCACGCACCTTCAGCACATAGTGGTTGCCGGCGCGGCGCACGAAGTTGTCGGGAACCGCGATGGTCTCCTGGGTTTCGAACGCCTCGATCGGAAGACCCGCCGCGACGGAACCGAGCACCGGAAGCTCGATCGCCCGCCGGAAGACGTCAGACGGCAGGATCTCGATCGCACGACTCTCATTATATGAGCGCTTGATGTAGCCCTTCCGCTCGAGATTGCTGAGGTGTTCATGGACCGTCGCCAGCGAGTTATAGTTGAACTGCCCCGCGATCTCCTCGAAGCTTGGCGCGTAACCATGCTCCGCGGCATAGCTGGTGAGGTAATCGAGTATTTCGCGCTGGCGCTTGGTGAGCGGCATCGGTTGC
>JANOTV010000388.1:0-6002 GCA_031416495.1 Gemmatimonadota bacterium | reverse complement strand
GCTGCCCGGGATGATCGCGACGACGTTGCGCGCATACGCGGTCGGCAACGCGACGAACTCGAGCGATGCGTTGACGATGCCGCCCTTCGTGCCGGGCGCGAGTTCGACGAAGCGGCTGCGCGAGAAGAGCTGTGCGGCCGCAGCCTGGGTGATGCGCAACGTGGCCTGCGGCTGCAGCATGGCGAGCTGCGCCCTGAGCAGCGTGAGAGAGTCCACCGGCGCGGGCGCGGCGCCGGCTGCCGCCATCGGTGCCCCGCGCGGTGCGGCGATCTGCGTGGCGACGGTCGGCTCGTTGATCGCAGCGCGCTGGGTGGGCGTCAGGTCATCGAGGTCCACCACCGCGACGGCGACGGCCTCGGCGAAGCGGTTCGCCATCGGCGCGCCGCGTCCGCCGCCGAACGTCTGCGTACCCTGTAGACCACCGGCACCACGACGGCCGGGCTGCGGCATCAGGACCACGAACTTGCCGGCCGCATCGGCTGCGCTGATCTGTGTGGACGTATCGCCCTGCGTTCCACCGAAGATCACCTCGGCGTTGAGGATCGCCCGCGGTGCGCGCTGGCCGGGCACCGCGAGAAACCCCTCGTTCCAGATGATCGGATTGCCGTTCACGGTGAGCCGCGAGTGGTTCGTGAACTTGCGCAGGTGGTATGGCAACACCTGGAAGTACGTCCCGTTGTCGCCGGCGGGGACGAGCCCGAGGCGCTTCATCTCGGCGGCGATATAGTCGGTGCCCTTCTGGTTGCCGAGGCGGCCGACCTGCCGGCCCATCATGGAATCGTCGGCGAACTGGTAGAGGCGGATCTGCAGGTCGCGCACGCTGACGGCGGACGCAGTGCGCGCCGGCTTCATCGTCGGCGGATTGCCGTGCCGATTGGTCTTGGGTGCGGACTGCGCGAGCGCCAGGGCTGGCAAGGCGGCGAGGGTGAGGATCAGGGACAGACGGGCGAGCCCGAAGGGTCGCATGGTCACTCCAGTGTAGGTGTGCATCGGGGGGACTGGGGAGGTTACGCAGGGCGGCGCGCGCGCGTTCGGGCCGCGTTCTGGCCGCTTGCGCTCACCTGCGGGAATCGGCAGGTTCTCGCCGATGAAAACAACGCACGCTCGCACCGCGCGACTCCTTGTCGGCATCGCGATCCTCGCTGGCTGCGCTGCGCCTGCGCTGCCCGTCGTCGAATCCAACGACAACCGAGTGAGCGCAGGCACGCTCGAGAACGGCATCCTCACGCTCAACCTCGTCGTCGCGATGGCGCGCTGGTATCCCGAGGACTCGGGCGGTTCGTTCACCGAGCTTCCGGTGTTCGCCGAGGAAGGCCAGCGACCGCAGATCCCCGCGCCGCTCATCCGCGTGCCGCTCGGCACGCGCGTGCGCGTGACGGTGCGCAACGCGCTCGCGGATTCCGTCGTGAAGGTCTTCGGGTTCAACGGCGCGACGGCTGGCGCCGACAGCACGACGGCCGTCGCGCCCGGCGAGACGCAGGCGTTCGACTACGCCGCCGACGCCGCCGGGACGTTCCTCTACTCGGCGCGCTCCACGACGTTCGAGAACCCCGAGGTCTCGCCGGAGACGGAACAGCTCGCCGGTGCGTTGGTCGTCGATGCGCCGGGCGAACGCACCGACGATCGCATCATCGTCATGAACATCACGTCCGTACAGAAGCCGGACAGCACATGGCGCGAGGCGCTGGCGATGAACGGCCGGTCATGGCCACACACCGAGCGCTTCGAGACGACAGTTGGCGACACGCTCAGGTGGCGCATCGTCAACGGCTCGATGCGCTCCCATCCGATGCACCTGCATGGCGCATACTTCCGCGTGGATGCGCACGGCACCGGCACGACCGACACCACCTACATGCCGACGCAGCAGCGTATGGTGGTGACCGAGCATATGCGGCCGCTGCACACCATGCGCATCACGTGGACGCCAGACGAGCCGGGAAACTGGCTCTTCCACTGCCATCTCTCGTTCCATGTGGTTGCCGAGGCGCGGCTCGATCCACCCAAGGATGGCCACATGGCGATGATGTCGGGCGATCCCGGTGAGCACATGTCGGGACTCGTGATGGGCATCTCGGTGCGACCGCGCGCGGGCGATGCGGTGCCCGATCGCTCGAATGCGCGGCGTCTCTCCCTGTACGTGGTGCCGGGCGTGGCGAGCGACACGTCGCGTCCGCGTCCGATCGCACTCATGCATCCGCGCGATGGACGCGCACCCGACGCGCACGCGGTGCGCGCGCCGAGCGAGATGATAGTGCTCACGCGCGGCGAGATGACCGACATCACCGTGCACAACCGGCTGGATGAAGCGACGGCGATCCACTGGCATGGGCTCGAACTCGAGAGCTGGTCGGATGGCGTGCCGGGCTGGAGCGGCAGCGGCATGGCGGTCGCGCCGCCCATCGCGCCTGCCGACTCGTTCGTCGCGCGGCTCACGCTCAAGCGCGCGGGCACGTTCATCCATCACACGCATCTCAACGACGTCGAGCAGCTCACCACTGGTCTGTATGGTGCGCTAGTCGTGCTCGAGCCGGGCGAGCGCTGGGATCCTGCACGCGACTTCGTGTTCGTGGCCGGCGGCAATGCGCCCATCGGCCAGGGGTTGACGGTCAATGGCGCGAGCACCGAGCCGCCGATCGAGATGCGCGTGGGTCAGTCGTACCGGCTGCGCTTCATCAACATTTTGCCGGCGGGCGTGCTCCCGTTCCAGATCCGGCGCGGCGACGAGCTGGCCGAATGGCGTGCGCTCGCGAAGGACGGTTTTGCACTCCCAGCGCACCAGGCGGTGAATGGGCCGGCACTGGTGCGGCTTTCGGTCGGCATGACGTTCGACGCGGAGTTCACTCCGCGCGCGGCGGGGACGTACCTGCTCAAGGTGCCCGCGCCGCCGACCATGACGCCGTACGAGCGCCAGCTCATCGTGCGGTAGCGACCCGATGAACCCCCCGCAGCAACGCGAGTGTCGCACCCATCCGCACCTCGGCGGACACCTTCGTGGCGATGCTCGTGCCGGGCATCGGCGACTTCCGCTATGTGGGCCGTTTCAAGCGCGCACGAGGCGCTCGGCGCTAAGACTCACGCTACCTTCCTCCAGTGACCACGCCGCACGACCACTCGCACGACCCACTCCATGGCGTCACTCTCGAACGCATGCTCAACGAGCTCGTCGAGTGGTTCGGCTGGGTGAGGATGGCGCGTCGCATCCGGATCGCCTGCTTCACCAGCGATCCGAGCGTGTTGTCCAGCCTCAAGTTCCTGCGCAAGACGCCATGGGCGCGCGCGAAGGTGGAGTCCCTCTATCTCGAGATGGTCGAGAAGAAGCGAAACCGCGTCACGAAAGAACCGGCGGCGGAGGAATAGGCTACCGTGGCTTCACGATGATCGGTGCGTCGCTGACGATGATCGCGCGGTACAGCAGTAGATTTCTCCCCATGCCCACTTCCATCCGCGCCATGCCACGCACCGCACTCATCGTCACTTCGCTCCTGCTGGCGGTCTTCGGGACTGCCGACGCCCAGGGCCGCCGTCGCGCGGCGCCGCCCGCGTTCTCCGTCGTCGAGGCGAGCATCCCCGAACTTCGCGCGGCGCTCGAGCAGCGTCGCACCACGTCGCGGGAGATCGTGCAGCAGTACCTCACGCGCATCGCGCTGTACGAGGACCGCCTCAACGCGGTCATCACCGTGAACCCGAATGTGCTCGCGATCGCCGACTCGCTCGATCGCGAGCGTGCGGCGGGACGCATTCGCGGTCCGCTGCACGGCATCCCGATCGCGCTCAAGGACAACATCCACACGACCGACATGCGGACGACCGGTGGCGCGCTGGCGTTCGTTGACCTTGTGCCGCCATACGAAGCGACGCTCACGAAGGAATTGAAGGACGCGGGCGCGATCATCATCGCGAAGACGCAGCTCACAGAACTCGCCAACTGGGTCGCGAGCGGCATGCCCGCGAACTACAACGCGCTCACCGGCTACGGGATGAACCCGTGGGATCCGCGGCGCGACCCACGTGAGAACAACTTCGACGGCCGGCCGGTGCTCTTCACCGGTGGCTCGAGCTCGGGCGTCGGTACCAACGTGAGCTTCTGGGCGGCGAACGTCGGCACAGAGACCTCGGGTTCGATCCTGAGCCCCACGAACCAGAACATGCTCGTCGGCATCAAACCCACCGTCGGTCGCATCAGCAGGTACGGCGTCATCCCCATCACGGCGGACCAGGACACCCCCGGCCCGATGACGCGCACCGTCACCGACGCCGCGATCATGCTCGGCGCGATGGAAGGTGCGGCCCCGGATCCGAACGACCCAGCGACGAACGCGTGCCCCGTGCCATCGCGCGGCGATTACACCGCCTTTCTCGATGCGAAGGCGCTGCAGGGCGCGCGCATCGGCATCCCGCGCGCGTTCTACTATGACCGCACGGCGCCGCCCTCGCGCGGGGACACGACGCCACGCGGCGGACTGAATGACGCGCAGCGTAAGGTGATGGATGAAGTGATCGCCGTCCTCAGGCAGCAGGGCGCGGTGATCGTCGATCCCGCCGACATCCCGAGCGTCATCGACACCATCCCCGAGGAGAACCTCCTCGACTGGAATCCGTGCAGCGGGCTCGGCCAGGCGAAGGGCGGTGATGCCGATTGCTCCATCACCTTCAAGTACGGCATGAAGCGCGACTTCAGTGCCTGGCTCGCGAGCCTCGGTCCGAAGGCGCCGGTCAAGTCGCTCACCGAGCTGCGGCAGTGGAATATCGCGCACCAGCGCGCGGGCGCGATCAAGTACGGGCAGGCACTGCTCGACATCTCCGATGAGATGAGCGTGCAGGGTGATCGCGCGCGCTACGAGGCGGACCGCCGTAAGGACATCCGACTCTCCGCGACGAACGGCATCGATGCGGCGATGAAGTCGCACCGGCTCGATGCGCTGCTGTTTCCCGGGCCGAGCTCGGCGGGCATCGGCGCGCGTCCGGGTTATCCCACGGTGATGGTGCCGTATGCGATGCTCGAAGTGCCGCGCGGACAGGGCGCGCAGGCGTTCCCTGAGGCGTTCGAGCCGCTGCCTGCGCCGTACGGCGTGGGCTTCACCGGCTCGGCATGCAGCGAGCCGAAGCTGATCGCGATCGCGTACGCCTTCGAGCAGGCGACGAAGAAGCGGAGGTCGCCGCCGCAGTTCCCCTGAGCGTCGTGCCGATCCTCTACTTCCGCAAGCGAGAGCCGAAGACCGCGCCGTGAGGCATCGCTCTCCCGCCGGACCCATGCGGCCACTCCGCGCGATCGAAGTTGAGCCCCGGACGTGACGCGCCTGCATCCTTGAAGTGCTCGTCCATGCGGAGTGCGCCAGTCGCAGGATCGACATTCGCGATCAGCACCCAGCCGCCTTCGTCCGACGTGACGACGATGCGCGACGCCGAAGGATCCGCGGCGATCCAGTGCGGTGCCGAGAACGCCGAGTCCAGCATGAGCCGCGATACTTCACGGGGCTTCGACGGATCGCTGAGGTCGATGGAGACGATCATCCGCTCCGTGGCCGACGGCTGGATCCAGTAGTTGCCGATCGTCACGGGCACCGCACAGAACCGCCCCTCCTCGAATGGCGAGAAGAGCGTGGGTGTGACGGTGGGTGCGTCGGTCTCGACCCCGACGATGCGATAGAGCCCGCAGCTGAACGTGTTCACATAGACATCACCGTTCGCGAGGCGGCGCGCCTCGGCGGTCCATCCGTTCTGCCCCGCTTCGTTCGCCGGCAGCTTCAGCGTGTGGAGCAATGCGAGGTCGGAGAGCCGGAACAGCTGCACATGCGTGGACTTCACGTCCTGGCTCACGTGATGATGCGACGTGTCCATCGCGGCGCGCATGCCCGACTTCCACTCGTTCACGAGCCCCATGCGCGTGTTGGTGACGACGACGCGATCGAGATCCGCGAGGATGAGCAGGCTGTACGTCCATGTTTCGTGGCGCGGCACGTCGGGTGAGACGCCGCTCACGCCGCGCACGAACTCGCCCA
>JANOTV010000387.1:0-2094 GCA_031416495.1 Gemmatimonadota bacterium | reverse complement strand
GCACAGCCGCCCGCAGGCGCCACGCCTCCCGGGGGCGCAGCACCCGCGGGCGCAGCACCCGCGGCCGGCGCGGCGTCGGTAACGCCCGGTCCCTCGCAGCTCTACCAGCTCGGGCAGGACCAGGCCCGCGCCAACCGCAACTCCGCCGCACGGACCGTCTTCATGACGCTCCTGGCGCAGTATCCGAGCTCCGACCTCGCTCCGGACGCACTCTACGGAGTCGCCGAAGCCTGGTGGGCCGATGGCAACGGACAGGCTGCGGACTCCGTCTACTCGCTCGTCGTCGAGCGGTACCCGAAGTCGCCGCGCGCGCCGGTCGCGATGTACAAGCGTGCGACGCTCCTTCGCACGGCGGGCCAGCAGGGACAGGCCCGGGCGATCTTCCGGCAGATCGTCGACCGCTATCCGCAGTCGGAAGCGGCACTCCTCGCGGCGGACTTCCTTCGCGCGCGACCGTAGCACCGGGGCTGGTCAGGTCGTTACAATGACCTGACCGCCTCATCTGCACATCAGATCATGAGCATGCAACGCGCGCCATCGGGCGAGATGCCCTTTCTCGACCATCTCGAGGAGCTGCGATACCGGCTCCTCTGGAGCCTCGGCGCGCTCGTCGTCTGCATGATGGTCGCGTTTGCCGTTGTCTGGCAGTACGACGTCATCGGCTTCCTCTCGACGCCCATCCAGCCCTTCCTGCCCAGCGGGAAGCTCATCTACACGCACCCCGCCGACCCCTTCTCGATCGTGCTGAAGGTCGCGTTCGGGCTCGGACTCGTGGGCGCAGGCCCGATCATCGCGTATCACGTGTGGGCGTTCCTCTCGCCGGCGCTGTATTCCAAGGAGAAGAAGGTCGTACTGCCGGTGATCCTCGGAGCCACCGGATTGTTCCTCACCGGGGTATACCTCGCAGTCCGATGGGTACTCCCCGCCATGTTCGGCGTCCTCCTTTCGTTCCAGTCGGCATCGCTGGAGCAGATGATCAGCGCGAGGGAGTACTTCTCCTTCGCGCTGTCGCTGAGCCTTGCCTGCGGCGGAGCGTTCCAGCTGCCCATCGTCATCCTGGCGCTGACGGCGCTCGGAGTCGTCACGCCGACCATCCTCGCGAAGTACCGGCGCCATGCGATGGTGGGCAGCCTGGTCGCGGCCGCGATCATCACGCCTGGCGACCTGTTGATCATGACGGCGATGCTCGGCGTGCCGCTCTATGGCCTGTACGAGCTGAGCATCGGCATCAGCTGGTTCGTCTACCGCCGGAAGCTCAAGGCGGCGAAGGACCGGGCCGCGGCGGAAGAGAGCGAACGGATCGGCGGGGCCGCGACGTGAGCCGGCGGCCGTGGCGTGGTGGACTCGCCGTGGCCGCCTGTCGTCTCGGCGCGCGCGCAGCGGTGATGGTCGTGCTCGCCGGTACCGTGCTTGGTGCACAACAGCGCCCGCCGGTCGATTCCATCAAGCCCCTTATCGAGTGGGCGCCCGACGACTCCGTCATGCTCGCGCTGAAGGCGCGCGCGGGATACAGCGTCGTCCGCTTCCAGGCCGAGCGGGTGGGAATCAACGCGACGTCGCGCGAGATGGAGCTGATCGGCACGGCCAAGGCGCGCGCGGGCGTGCAGCGCGACTCGACGCTGCTGGTCGCGGACACCGTGGCGTACAACGACAGCAGCAAGCTCGTGCGCGCGCGCGGTGACACCATCATCATGCGCGACCCGACCCGCGGTGAGGATGTTCTCGGCCAGCGCGAGCTCAGCTACGACATCGACCGCCGTGAGGGCAAGACGCGCGACTTCAGCACCGTCGCGGGAGCCTCGGGCGAGGACTGGCGCGTTGAGGCGCACCAGGCGGCGTTCTCGTCGGACTCCGCGGGGGGCGGCAGCACTGTGTACGGACGCCGCGGCATCATCACCTCATGCCTCGACGCGGTGCCGCACTACCACTTCCTCGCGCGCGAACTCAAACGCGTCAGCAACAACGTCATCGTCGCGCGCCCGGCGATCCTCTACGTGCAGGGTGTCCCGGTGATCTGGCTGCCCTTCATCTTCCAGGACATCCGCGAGGGCCGTCGCTCCGGCATGCTCACGCCGCGCATCGGGTTCTCGGAAC
>JANOTV010000386.1:0-5112 GCA_031416495.1 Gemmatimonadota bacterium | reverse complement strand
GCGTCGATCGCCGCGGGCGCATGGATCGGTCCGCATTGCCATGTGGGTGATGGCGTGAGCGTCGGCGAAGGAAGCCGGCTCGTCAGCCACGTTACCCTGTACGCCGGCACGACGGTCGGCGCGCGCACCACGCTGCATGCGGGAACGCGCATCGGCAGCGACGGTTTCGGCTATATCTCCGACAAGGACGGTCATCGGAAGATCCCGCACGTCGGAAGTTGCGTGATCGGCAACGATGTCGAGATGGGCGCGAACTGCACCATCGACCGAGGGAGCATCGATGCGACCGTGATCGGCGACGGCTGCAAGTTCGACAACCTCGTGCATGTCGGGCACAACACGCGCGTCGGGCGGGCGTGCCTCTTCACCGCTGGCGTTGCCATCGCCGGCAGCTCGCGCATCGAGGACGGAGTGATCCTGGCCGGACAGGTCGGCGTGGGTGGCCATCTCACGGTGGGCAAGAACGCGATCGTCACCGCACAGGGCGGCGTCATCTCGGACGTGCCCGCCGGCGAGACGTGGGGCGGATTCCCCGCGCGCCCGCACCGCCTTGCGCTGCGTGGGTATGCCGCGGTGCACAAGCTCCCCGACTTCATGAAGCGCATCGAAGAGGCATTGAAGGGACTCCCGGGGCACGACAAGTGAGCGGCATGCCGCGACGCACGATCACCAGGGACGCCTCACTCAGCGGAGTCGGCCTGCACCTCGGCCGCGCGTGCATACTCACCTTCCGTCCGGCGCTGGCCGGCAGCGGCGTGCGGTTCCGCCGCGTGGACCTGCCCGGCCGTCCGGAGATGCACGCGCATGTGTCGGTCGCCATCGCCGCCGAGCGGCACACGCAGCTTGGAGAGGGCGACGGCGCGCTGCACACGGTGGAGCATGTGCTCGCGGCGGTGGCGGGGCTCGGGATCGACGACATCATGATCGAGATGGATGCCTCCGAACCGCCGATCATGGACGGCTCGGCCGAGCCCTTCCGGCTGCTGCTGGTCGGTGCTGGTCTCGTCGAGCATGGCGGGCAGGCCGACGTGCTGCGGCTGCGTGAGTGCGTCCGTGTGGTGGACGGCGAATCCGTCTACATCGCGCAGCCCGCCGACGGACTCGAGCTCGACGTGCATATCGACTTCCCGCATCCGCGCATCGGCGCGCAGCGGGGGCAGTACCGGGTGACGGCGGAGAGCTTCTCGCGCGAACTCTCGCCGGCGCGCACATTCGGTCTGTTGAGCTGGGTGGAGGAACTCCGGGGCAAGGGCCTCATCAAGGGTGCTTCGACCGAGAACACGATCGTGCTGGACGCGAATGACGTGGTGGATGGTGCACTGCGGTGGCCGGACGAGTTCGTCCGGCACAAGGCCTTGGACGTGGTCGGTGACCTGGCGCTCGCCGGGATGCGGATCGCCGCGAAGATCTCGGCGACGAAGCCGAGCCATCGGGGAACAGTGACGCTCGTGCGCGAGATGCTCGCGCACGCGCTGCCGACTCAACCGGAGAAGCGAGTGCTCGCCATCGAAGACATCATGCGGATCCTCCCCCATCGGTATCCGTTCCTGCTCGTGGACCGGATCATCGAGATGGAAGAGAAGAAGAGCATCGTCGGGATCAAGAACGTGTCGATCAACGAACCCTTCTTCCAGGGCCATTTCCCGGGGCATCCGATCATGCCGGGCGTGCTCATCGTCGAGGCGATGGCGCAGGTTGGCGGCGTGCTGCTGATGGGCACGGTGGATGACCCGGACACGAAGGTCGTGTACTTCATGTCGCTCGACAACGTGAAGTTCCGCCGTCCGGTGAAGCCAGGCGACCAGCTCCGGCTCGAGGTCCGCATCGTGCAGCTGCGCAACACCGTCTGCCGCATCGCTGGCGTCGCGAAGGTCGACGGCCAGGTGGTGTGCGAGGCCGAGATGGCCGCGGTGGTGCGGGACAAATGAAGCCGCGCATCCATCCGACAGCGATCATCGACCCCCGCGCGGAACTGGCGGACGACGTCGAGGTCGGGCCGTGGGCCTACATCGGACCGCACTGCACGGTGGGCGCAGGCAGCGTGATCCACATGCGCGCCACGCTCGAGGAGCACGTCAAGCTCGCACCGCGCGTGACCGTGGGGATCGGCAGCGTGCTCGGCGGGTTGCCGCAGGACCTCAAGTTCAAGGGTGAGGTGACCACCGTCGAGATCGGCGAGGGCACGAGCATCCGCGAGTACACGACGATCAACCGCGGCACGTCGGAATCGCACCGCACGACGGTCGGGGAGGGATGCTTCCTGATGTCCTACGTGCATCTCGCGCATGATTGCCACATCGGTGATGGCGTCATCATCTCGAACGGCACGCAGCTTGCAGGCCATGTGCACATCGACGACCGTGCGATCATCTCCGGTCTCTGTGCGATCCACCAGTTCGGGAAGATCGGCCGGCACGCGTTCGTCGGCGGCATGTCGCGCGTGGCGAAGGACGTGCCGCCGTTCGTGAAGGCCGTCGGCAATCCGGTGAAGCTCTACGGTCTCAACTCCGTCGGGCTGCAGCGCAGCGGCTTCTCGGACGAGGTGCTCGCGGAACTGAAGAAGGCGTATCGCCTGTTCTTCCGTTCCGACGTGAACGTCGGCCAGGCGCTCGAGCGCGCGGCGGCTGAGCTGAAACCGTTCCCCGAGGTACAGGCATTCATCGCGTTCATCGAGGAAAGCGGCCGCGGAATCGTGACATGACCACGCCGCTGCGGGTCGGTGTGATCGGTGCGGGGAGCCTCGGCTATCACCACGCGCGCATCCTGCGCGAGCTGAAGGGGGTGGACTTCCGCGGCTTCTTCGAGCCGAACGAGGAGCGCGCGGCCACCGTCTCGCGTGAACTCGGCATCCGCGGCTTCACCGACATCGACCAGCTCCTCGATGAGGTGGACGCGGTGTCGATCGTCGTCCCGACGCCGAAGCATCACGAGGTGGCGATGCAGGCGCTCGCGAAGGGCAGGCACCTGCTCATCGAGAAGCCGATCACCGTCACGCTGGCCGAAGCGGACGAACTGCTCGTGCTCGCGAAGCGGCAGGGCGTGATGGTGCAGATCGGGCACATCGAACGCTTCAATCGCGCCATCCGCGCGGCGCTGCCGTACGTGGACCAGCCGCTCTTCATCGACAGCGACCGGCTCGCGCCGTTCAACCCGCGCGGCGCGGATGTCGCGGTCGTACTGGACCTCATGATCCACGACATCGACCTCGTGCTGACGCTCACGGGCGCGGCGGTGCGCGACGTGTCCGCCGCCGGACTGCCGGTGCTCACGCCGAGCATCGACATCGCCGACGCGCGCATCACGTTCGAGACGGGCGCGGTGGCGACGATCACCGCGAGCCGCGTGTCGAAGGAGCGGATGCGCAAACTCCGTATCTTCCAGCGCAACGGCTACCTCTCGCTCGACCTCGCCGCGGGCACGGGCGAGATGTACCGCATGCGCGGCGACGTGGACCTCGCTGCGCTCGCGCGCACCGCGCAGCCGCTCGAGGCATTCGTCGAGCGTGTGCCGATCGACGCGCCCGAGGGCGAGCCGCTGCGGCTCGAGCTCGAAAGCTTCGTCGCGGCACTCCGCGGCGAGGCGCCGGTGGCGGTGACCGGGCAGGCCGGTCGGGATGCGCTCGCCGTGGCGCTGCGCATCGTGAACGACATCGAGCGCGGACTTCCCGCACTGCGTGGACTGCCGCAGGGGCAGCGTCCGAACGGTGCGTGAGGTCCTGATCCTCGCCGGCGAGGCGTCGGGCGACCTGCACGGTGCCCTCCTCGCCGAGCGACTGCTCGCGAAGCGCGGTGACCTCGTGATCACTGGCACCGGCGGTGCGCGCATGCGAGCGGCAGGCGTCGAACTGCTCGAGGAGCACGACGGCGTCGTGGGCTTCGTGGAAGTGCTGCGGCACATTCCCGCGCACCTGCGGTTGCTGCGGCGCCTCAAGGATCGGATGGCGTCGGGGCGTGTCGGATTGTTGATCTGCATCGACTATCCCGGCTTCAACATGCGTGTCGCCGCGGCGGCGGCGGCGATGGGCGTGCCAGTGCTGTACTACATCACGCCGCAGGTCTGGGCGTGGCGCGCCGGGCGCATGAAGACGATGGCGCGCATCATCACGCAGGCGGCGGTGATCCTGCCGTTCGAGGAGTCGCTGCTGCGCGGCGCCGGTGTCAACGCGCACTTTGTGGGACATCCGCTGCTCGACCGTGCGCAGGAGATGCCGGAGAAGCGAGAGGCGCGCCGACGCATCGGGCTCGACGTCGATGGGGAGCTGCTTGCGCTCTTCCCGGGGAGCCGCGCGCAGGAGATTCGGCGGCACATGAAGGACTTCGTCGCGGTCGCGCACGAACTCGAGCGCCGCCGGCCGGGGATGCGCACCGTGATGAGCGTGGCGCCCACCATCCAACTGCGCGACGGTGATGTGCCGTTCCCGCTCGTGCGTTCGGCGTCGTTCGACGTGCTGCGCGCCGCGGATGCCGCGCTCTGCAAGAGCGGCACGACGACACTCGAGGCGGCGGTCGCCGGCTGTCCCTGTGCCATCGTGTACCGCACGAGTCGGATCTCCTATGCGATCGCACGCCGGTTCGTGCGCATCCCGCATATCGGGCTGCTGAACATCGTGGCCGGACGCGAGGTCGCACCCGAGTTCGTGCAGGATGCCTTCCAGCCGGTGGCGGTCGCCGATGCGCTCTCGCCGCTGTTCGACGAGTTGGGCCAGCTGCGCCAGGCGATGCTCGCGGGACTCGCGGAGGTGCGCGGCAAGCTGGGGGAGCCCGGTGCGTCGGCGCGGGTCGCGGAGATGGCGCTCGGGATGCTGGAGTGACCACCGCGCCGGAGACGGTGGTGTCGCCTGCGGCGGCTCGCGCGAAGGAGCGCCGCATCCGCTGGATCGTGCGGCTCGGCGGTCCCCTCATGCGGCTGCTCGCGCTCACCTGGCGATTCGAGGAGCGGAACGACGCGCCATGGCGCGCGCTGCGCGCCGCAGGCAAGCCGTTCATCTTCACGCTCTGGCACGGACACCTGCTCGCGCAGACGTGGCTCCGTCGCGGCGAAGGGATCACGGCCATGATCAGCGAGCACAGCGACGGCGAGATCATCGCGCGGCTCGTGGAGTCGTGGGGATAC
>JANOTV010000385.1:0-4528 GCA_031416495.1 Gemmatimonadota bacterium | reverse complement strand
CTAATCGCCCGTGCGGCTTGACTACTCCCCCTGTTTTCGAACAGGGGACGAATCAACAACCGCAGAGCAATCGCACGATTTACACGCGATTCGCCAATACACGAACACTACCATCACCTCCGTTGTCACCTCTGTGCAGGTGAGTTCCGTTCGATCCGGTATTGCTATTTGACATTCGCTGGCGACTAGAGCGTAGGGGCCACACTCGTTCCCATCCCGAACACGATCGTTAAGCCCTACAGCGCCGATGGTACTCCGTCCGAGAGGACGCGGGAGAGTAGGCCGTCGCCGGCAACCCCATTGAAGGCCCCAGTCGTTCACTCGGCTGGGGCCTTCATGTTTCCCCCCCCCATCTCCCCGACACCCGCCCGTGCCCGCCACGTACCTCCCACTCCGCTCAATCGTCGCTCCCCGATGACTGCTGCTCCCACGCGCGCCGGTTTCGTCACCCTCGTCGGAAAACCCAATGCGGGCAAGTCGACGCTGCTCAACAAGCTCGTCGGCGAACGACTCGCCATCGTCTCCGCCAAACCGCAGTCCACGCGCGATCGCGTCGTCGGTATCCTCTCGGATGAGACCTCGCAGATCATCTTCTTCGATACGCCTGGTCTTCTCGAGCCGCGCTATGCGCTCCATCGTTCGATGCAGCACACCTCGCAGAAGGCGATCAGCGATGCCGATGTCATCGTACACCTCGTGGACGGCGCCGACGACGAGCCGCGTGACCTCACCGCGCTCGCGCAGCTCGAACGACCGCCCAAGGCACCGATCATCCTGGTGGTCAACAAGGCCGACCGGCTCAGCGACGCGAGCCGCTCGTCGATCACCGCGCGCTACCCGGATGCGCTGTTCATCTCCGCCTCCACCGGCGAAGGGATCGACGCGCTGCTGGCGAAGGTCCGCGCCACGCTCCCCGAGAGTCCGTTCCTGTACGACCCGGAGGACGTGTCCACGCAGCAGGTCAGGTTCTTCGTCGCCGAGTTCCTGCGTGAAACAGTGCTCGACCAGCTCGACGATGAGGTCCCCTACAGCGTGGCGGTTGCGATCGAGGAGTTCCGCGAGGGGAAGTCGCCGATATACATTCGTGCAGTGATGTATGTGGAGCGAGAAAGCCAGAAGCCGATCCTCATCGGGGCTGGTGGTGCCCGGATCAAGGCGCTCGGGCAGGCCACACGAGCCAAGATCGAGCCCCTGGTCGGTGGTCCGGTCTTCCTCGACCTGTGGGTGAAGGTGCTCCCGAACTGGCGGCGCAATGCGGGCGCGCTCGCGCGGCTCGGTTATCGACTACCAGAGGATGCGAAGTGAACGACTCAGCGATTCCCGCGACGATCCGCGCACTGCTCGTCTGTCCCAAGTGTCATGGTAGCCTGCAGGACAGCGAGGGTGGTGGCGCGCTGGATTGCGTACAGTGCAAGCTGCGATTCCCCGTGCGGGATGGCATCCCCGTCATGCTCCTGGACGAGGCCTCCGCTATCCTTCAGTGAGCGAGCGACGCCAACGCCTGTCACGGGTCGGTTTTGACACGGTTTCCGCCCGTCCGTATCTTCGAGCTCTTCCCCTTCGCTGACCTCCTTGTCGCAATCGACCGCCCTCATCTTCTCGCCCGACGGCCAGCAGCTCCCGGAAACGATTCGCAGCTGGCTTGAGAGCCGGCGGATCCCCACCCGGGGTGTAGGCACGTCCGATGAAGTGATGTCCGCGGCCCTCCGCAGCCGGCCACGTCTCGTCCTCGTGGACGCGCGCAGCCATCCGGTGGCCGGCCTCAAGACGTGTCGGCGCCTGAAGCAGGATTCGTTCACGGGCGTCATCCCGGTGGTGATCGCGACGCGGGCAGACGACACGGCGTTCGCGGCCGCCTTCGACGCCGGTGCCGACGAAGTGGTGCGCGATGGAGTCATGAGCGCCGAGGTGCAACTGCGCCTCGATGCGCTCCTCCGCCGGAGCGACCGCGACACGTACGTGCATCCGTCGACACGCCTGCCGGGCACCATCGAGATCGAGACGGAGATTATGCGTCGCATCGACGCGGGCACGCCGTTCGCCGTCTGCTACGCGGACCTCGATCACTTCAAGGAATTCAACGACCGCTACAGCTACTACGACGGCGACCGCGTGATCAGGATCCTGTCGAAGATCCTGCACGATGTCGTGAAGGGCACGTCGGGCGAGCAGGGGTTCGTGGGCCACATCGGCGGCGACGACTTCATCTCGATCATCCCGGTCGATGATGTCTCGTCCACCTGCGGTGAGATCGTGTCGGTGTTCGACACGCTCATCCCCTATCAGTACTCGGAGCAGGATCGCCGGGCGGGATACTACTTCGGCAAGGATCGCCGCGGGCAGCTGCACAAGGTGCCGCTGATGACGGTGTCGATCGGCGTCGTGACGAACGAGCGGCGGCTGTTCACCCATGCGGGACAGGTGAGCGAGCTCGCAACGGAGATGAAGAGTTACGCAAAGACACTCCACGGGTCGGTGTTCTCGATCGACCGTCGTGGCGATGGGCCCGCGGGTGACACGCCGTCCCCGCCGGTCATTCCAGCAAGCGTGTCGGAGGAGCGTTGAACGTTTCATGCGGTGAGTGCCAGTCGGTCTTTCGCGTGGACCCGGCGAAGGTCCCGCCGGGCGGCGTACGCGCACGGTGCTCCGTGTGCGGCGCGGTGATCCGCGTGTCCACGGACGCTCCGATGCAGCGGCGGGGGACCATCACCGCAGCCGCGCACAGCGACAGGTCCGAGGTCTGGCAGGACACCGAGCGGGCGATCATGGAGTCGGACGCGGAGGCAGCGCCGGAATCGTTCGCGCCGGTGATGCGCCGGACTCCGCGCAGCGTGACGCCCGCGCCGGTCGCGCCCTCCGAGCCCGTGCGTCCCGCGCGGCCGACGCCCCTCGGATTCCAGGCGCCGATCCGCCAGACGGGCGCCACGGCTGCGCTGCCGCCGAGCGCACCGCCGAGCGCACCGCCGACGCCGGCGCGTTCTCCGTCGCTGACCCCGGCGACGGCGTTCGTGCGCAACACGCGTCCATCCGGCTCTGACCCGATCCAGCGGCCGTCGTTCCCCAAGCTCACACCCCCGATCCCAGGCGCAGCCATTCGTCCACCCGCAGCCCCGCGTCCGGCGTCCCCCGCGGTCGTAAAAGCACCCACGGCCGCGAGAGCACCCGCAGCCGCACCTGCGGCGGCACCTGCGCCTGCAGCCGCACCTGCACCTGCGGCCGCACCTGCGGCTCCACGCCCGGCGTTCGTGCCGACTGCTCCCGCGTCGCTGGTACGGCCCGCTGGCGCCGGTGCACCGGCACCGGCAGGCGCCCGGCCTCCGCTGCCGCCCGTGCGCTCGCCGTTCGCGCCCCGGCCGCCGCTGGGCGCTGCAGCGCCCGCTATGCCCCCCAAGCCGGCCATGCGGCCGACCGCCACTCCGGTTATGCCAACGCGCGTAGCCCCTGTGCTCGCTCCGCGTCCGATGACACCGCCTGCTCCGCGGCCTTCGCCGGCGGGGATGCCACCGCCGGCTCCGCGGCCTTCGCCGGCGGGGATGCCGACGCGGGTCTCGAGCACGGCACCGACCCCCCGCGTCACAGCGGTGGCGCCAGCCGTTCCGCATTCAGCAGCGAATGCAGCGACGTCGTCCGCCACGCCGACGTCGTCCGCGACGCCTGCGTCGTCCGCCGCCGCGCCGAAGAAACGCCAGATCAATCCGTTCCTCGCGAACGATCCGAATCAGAAGGGTCGCCGGCTCGCGCGCGCGCTCGTCTCCGACATGATCGTGTATCAGCCCGGCAAGCGTGAAGAGGGACTGCGGGACGGCACGCTCAAGGCGATCTTCCGCGAGGAGATCAAGAAGAGCTACGAGGAATACATGGATCAGATCGGCAAGGAGTTCGCCGAGAGCACGACGCACTTCCAGGATGCGTTGAATGAGCTGCTGGGCGGGGGCCAGAAGATCTTCTAGGTCGGCGGTCGTCGACCCGTTACATTTCACGGCGTAGAAAGCGAGCCGTCTCCCCCTCACAGACGCGGAGAACGGCTCGCTGCACTTCCGCCCCCGCGAGGAATGCACCGCCCATGGCTGACAATGCGATGATCACCTCCCTGAAGCACGACGAGTCAAGGCTCGCCGAGCTCCGGAGGTACCTTTGACCTCGGACGCAAGCGCGAGCGCCTGAACGCACTCGAAGGCGACATGGCCGATCCGGGCTTCTGGAATGCCCAGGAACGCGCGCGTGAGGTCGTGCAGGAAGTGAAGACGCTCAAGCACTGGGTCGAGCCGCACGACAAGCTGGTGTCGCGGATCGAGAGCGCGATCGAGATCGGCGAGCTCCTCGCCGTCGAGCCGGATGAGGAGATGACGGCCGACCTCGGGCGCGAGGTCGCATCCATCCGCGAGAATGTGGATGCCTTCCAGCTCCGTTCGCTCCTGCAGGGCAGGGACGACTTCCGCGATGCACAGGTCGAGATCTCCGCGGGCGCCGGCGGCACCGAGGCGCAGGACTGGGCGCAGATGCTGATGCGCATGTACACGCGCTGGGC
>JANOTV010000384.1:0-4712 GCA_031416495.1 Gemmatimonadota bacterium | reverse complement strand
CCGGCATCCGGCGCTGGAGCGGCGTCAGTCGGCGCGGGACGTCACCGACGCAGCGAAGAAGTAGGCCCTACTCCTTCGCGCACAGATGCTCGAGCGCGACGTGGGCGAAGGTGCTCGTGAGCGCGGGGCCGAACCCCGGCTGCTTCGGCGCGCTCTTGCGGTAGATCGTCCCCTTCCGCTCGTCGTGCCAGATGATGTTCTCCTTCACGGCGACCTTCTTGCCCACGCAGTCGAACATCGTCACCGAGCGTGAACCGGTGATCGGTCCCTGCGGAGTCGGCACGGGCTCGGTGTAGACGACGCGCACGGTGGCCGTGATGATGCCGTCGGCCCCCTGCTTCACGCTGCGTGGGTCGAGGTACACCATGTTGCCGGTGGAAGTCTTCCCGATCTCCTGCCAGCGCGGTGCCGCCTGCGACTCGGCGCGCGCGCCGGCGGCCGTGAGGAGCACGATGGAAAGGATCGCAGTCACTCGCATCGGTCGCGCACGTCAGGCGGTCAGTTGAGCTGGATGAGCCGCACCACGCGATGACCGCAGGTGCTGCACTTGCCGATGAGCGCGAGCTCGTTGTTGCGCAGTTCACCCTCGGTCAGCTCGAAATGGCGCGTCGCGAGGCAGTGCGCGCAGAACCCGCTGTCGAGCAGCCTCGCGCGCGTTGCCTCGGGGACCTTGTCCCAGACCGCCTGTGCCTCAGGAGTGAATGCCATGCCGTAGAATGGGGGTCCGCCGCACGGGCCGCCAGTCGGGGAACACAGCGCAGATCGCCTAAAGGCCGTCCCCAGCTCCCTGCACTTCCCGCTCCACCGCCGCGCGCAGGATGCTCATGAAGTCCTGCGCGTTGGTGACCACGCCCACCGCCTGGTGTGTGCCGCGGTCCTTGAGCGTGCTCACGAGGAACTCGCTCGCATCCACGCAGATGGTCGGCAGCTCCACGATCCCACGCTGCGGATCCTCGTAGTATGCCGGCAGCATGTTCCCGACGGCGATCGAGTGCAGAGCCGTCGCGATCATCACCGCCATCGTCGCCTTCACCGTATGGGCGCGCATCGCCTCCTGCGCCGCGACGGCATCGGTGAACACGTCGGGCAGCGGCCCGTCGTCACGGATCGAGCCGCCGAGCACATACGGCACCTCCTCCACGACGCAGGCATGCATGATGCCCTGGGTGACGATCCCGGCCTTCACCGCGGCCGTGATCGAGCCCGCGCGGCGCACCGCATTGATCGCGCGCATGTGCGCCGCGTGCCCGCCCGCCGACGGCGCGCCCTCTGCCGTCATGCCAAGCGTGGTGCCGACGACCGCGGCCTCGATGTCATGCACCGCGACGGCATTGCCCGCGAGCAGCGCCTGCACATAGCCGTTGCGGATGAACCAGACGAGGTTGTCGCGCGCGCGTGAATGCACGAGCGCGGGCCCCGTCACCCAGATGGTGTAGCCCCCGCGCCGCTTCTCATCGACGAGCATCCGCGCGATGAGCCCGTAGTCGATGGGCTTCTCGCGGGACACCTGGCTCGACATGAAATGGAAATCGCCGGCGGCCGAGTCACCCGTGACGAAGCCATGCGCGTGCACGAAGATGCCTTCGCTCCCATCTTCGGCGAGTCCGAGTGCGACCGTGTCTCCCTTCCTCGCGCGACGGCCTTCGCGCACCCACCAGGTGCCATCGGCATCGCGCAGGAGCACGCCGTCCATGCGCGGCTCGCGCGGCAGCGTCCACTCGCCGTTCTCGCCCCTGATGTACGTGGGAAGATTCGTGGTCGCGAAGAATCCATCGGGCAGCACGCCATCGTGCGCGACGACGACGGTGCGCGGCACCGGCGCGTTCGCGAGTGGAGCCTTCGTGAAATCGGGCGGCACGTAGCGGATGCGCGGTGGCGGCGGCATCAGGAGGTCGGGTTCGTTCAGGCTTGTCGTGTGCGGCATCGTCGGATGACTCTTGGATCGTTGGTGTGTGGCTACAGGATGCGCTTGCCGAGCGCGCTGAGGATCAACTCGCAGGCGATCTCAGCGGTGCGATTGCGCTCATCGAGCACCGGGTTGACCTCGACCATGTCGATGCCGACGATCTTGCCCGTGTCGGCGAACATCTCCATCGCGAGATGCGCCTCACGGTAGGTCATGCCTCCCGGCACTGCGGTGCCGACGCCGGGCGCCTCCGCAGGATCGATCACATCCATGTCGAACGAGATCCAGATGCCGGCCGTGTCGCGCGTAGCGATGGCGATCGCCTCCTCGAGCACGGCACGGACACCGCGCTCGTCGAGCGAGCGCATGGTGAATGCGTTGAGGTTCCACTTCCTGATGTGGTTGCGCTCCGCCTGATCGAGGTCCCGCAGTCCGATCAGCGCGAGGTCGCTGCTGCGCACGGCCGGCTTCTCGCCCGCGATATGCGCGAGCGCCTTGTCGCCGTAGCCGAGGAGCGCGGCGAGTGGCATCCCGTGCACGTTCCCGGAGCTCGAGGTGCCCGGTGTGTTGAGATCGCCATGCGTGTCCATCCAGATGACACCGAGTCGCTGGCCCTTCGACGCGAAGTGTGCCGCTGCGCCCGCGACGGAGCCCGCGGCAAGTGCATGGTCACCGCCGAGCAGGACGGGAATCTGCCCGGCCGCCACAGCCTCACGCGTGCGCGCAGCGACGTCGGTGCAGACGTCGGAGATGGCGCCCATGTACCGCGCCCCCCGCTGCGCGCCGCGCGCCGCATCCTCGCGGAACGGGACGGGCACGTTGCCCCCGTCCTCGACGGTGTGTCCCAGCCGCTCCGCGCGCTCGCGCAGGTCGGTGTAACGGATGGCAGACGGACCCATGTCCACGCCGCGCCTGCTCGCGCCAAGGTCCATCGGGACGCCAATGATCTTCACCTGTGCCATGACGTAGGCTACCCGCGGTGAGGCAGTTCGCCAGTGGGAGCGCATTGGTATGCAGGCTATGCACGGGGTATGCGCGAGGCGCGGCATATCCTCTCATGCGCGCGAGGTCGCGCGGCGCGTATCCGCGAGGCCGGACTCGTCGTCGGAGTCTACCCCCTGCGGGAGTGCACGAGGCTCAGCGTGAGGCCGACGGTCACCACCATCACCGCGCCGACCACGTTGTGCCAGAGGAACGACACGCTCGGCATGCCGAACGAGACGGCGGCAACCGCAAGCATCCCGCAGATCATCCCCACGAACGCGCCGAAGGCACGCACGCGCGGGATCATCGCGAGGATGAAGACGCCGAGGATGGAGCCATAGAAGAACGAGCCGAAGCGGTTCACGACTTCGATGAGCGAGCCGAGGGTCGCCGCATAGGTCGCGACGATGCATGCGAAGAGACCCCAGAACGCGGTGGAGATCTTCGACACGCGCAGGTAGTGTGAGTCCGTGCCCTCGCGCTTCCACCATCGCTTGTAGAAGTCGATCACCGTGGCCGTCGAGAGCGAGTTGAGTTCGGCGGCGATGCTCGACATCGCCGCCGCCAGCACTGCGGCGAGGAACACTCCCGCGAGACCGATGGGGAGATGGTCGAGCACGAAGCGCGGGATGATGTAGTTCACGTCACGCGGTCGCTCGCCCGTGACGCGGCCCGCCTGCGCGAGCGCCTCGGTACGGATGCCATCGACCTCGGCGTCGCGCGCCTTGAACGCTTCCGTCTCGCCCGCGGCAGCGGCGGCCTCGCGGGCGGTGATCGCCGTGCCGTAACGCAACTGCAGCGCGCCGTACTCCACCGGCTCGGCGGCGATCACCTGCTTCTCGTGCGCCGGGTTGTAAAGCAGCGGCGGCCGCTCGAAGATGTAGAAGAGGTACACGAGCACGCCCACGAGGAGGATGAGGGCCTGCAGCGGGATCTTCCAGTACGCGCTCATGAGGAGCGAGCTCCGCGCCGCGTCCACCGATTTCGCCGTGAGGTAACGCTGCACCTGGCTCTGGTCAGTCCCGAAGTACGAGAGCATGAGGAAGGTGCCGCCGATGATGCCTGACCAGAACGTGTATGTGTCGGTGAGGTTGAACGAGAAATCGAAGACGCGGAGCCGGCCGGTCGAGCCGGCGATGCGCAGTGCCTCGTCCATCGGCACGGGCATGCGCAGCACGAGCACGATGATGAGGGCGACGAGCGCGAAGCAGATCACGGCCATCTGCTTCACGTCGGCCCACGTGACCGCCTGCACGCCACCGACCACCGTGTACAGCACCGTCGGGATGCCGATGAGCGCGACGGACCAGGTGATATCCCAGCCGAACATCGCGGAGAACACGACGGCCGGCGCGGCGATGATGGTGCCGCACGACATGCCGCGCGACATGAGGAAGAGGAAGCTCGTGAGCGAGCGCGTCTTCGCGTCGAAGCGGCGCTCGAGATACTCGTACGCGGTGTAGACCTTGGCGCCATGCAGGAAGGGCACGATGGTCACGCCGAGGATGACCATCGCGATCGGCAACCCGAAGTAGAACTGCACGAAGCGCAGTCCATCGGTCGCGCCCTGTCCGGTCGTTCCGATGAGCGTGACCGCGGAGAGTTGCGTCGCCATCACCGACAAGCCGACCGCCCACCACGGCAGGCTGCGGTTGGCGAGGAAGTAGCCTTCGATGTTGGTGGTGCCCTTGGTGCGGCGGAGTCCGTCCACGACGACGAACACCAGGTACGCGGCGACGATGACCCAGTTGATCCAATGCATCCGTCAGCTCGCGTATCGCGTCTGGAGCAACCAGAGCAACGCGAGAGTGATCATCTGGAT
>JANOTV010000383.1:0-5666 GCA_031416495.1 Gemmatimonadota bacterium | reverse complement strand
GTGCTCTGGGTGCCGGGCGCATGGGAGTTACCGGTCGCGCTCGCGAAGGCGCTGCAGACCGACCGGTACAGCGCCGCCATCGCCATCGGCGCGGTGATCCGCGGCGACACACCGCACTTTGACTTCGTCGCCGGCGAAGCGTCGCGCGGACTCGCGCAGCTGCAGGGCGAGTTCGGCGTGCCGGTCGGCTTCGGGCTCCTCACCTGCGACACCATGGAGCTGGCCGAGGCGCGCGCCGGTGGCGCGCATGGCAACAAGGGATGGGACGCGGCGCTCGCCGCGCTCGAGATGTCCGACCTCTTTGGCCGCCTTGATCTTGCGACCGGGGAGGAAGACGATGCCGGTGCGCGTTGAGACCCGTGGGCGCTCGCGCGCACTGCAGGCACTGTACGCCTGGGATGTGCGCCAGGACGACTCGTCGCTCGAGCGCACCGCCACGTTCGTGTGGGACGACCTTGCGATCCAGCCGGACGAGCGCGCGTTCGCCGAGGCGCTGATCCGCATCGTCGCCGCGGAGCGTCGCGACATCGACGAGGAACTCGCGAACGTGACGACGAACTGGCGCATTGAGCGCCTCGGACACATCGAGCGCTGCGTGCTGCGCCTCGCCACCGCCGAGTTCATGCAGGGCGGCACACCGCCCCGCGTGGTGATCCAGGAGAACGTGCGGCTCGCCGAGCGGTACGGTTCGTCGCAGAGCGCGCGGTTCGTGAACGGCGTGCTTGACGCATTGGCTCGACGGATGGGCCGGCTCAGTTGAAGATCGTCGCGGTCAACTGGCAGGACCTGGAGAATCCACTCGCGGGTGGCGCGGAGACACACCTGCACGAGATCCTCGAGCGGCTGGTAGGGTACGGACACGAAGTCGTGCTCCTCTGCGGCGGCTGGGCGGGCTGCCCGCCGCGCGCCTCGCGGAACGGCGTGGAGATCCATCGCGTGGGCACGCGCCAGAGCTATCCCTTCAAGGTGCGGCGCTACTGGGAGCGCGAACTGCGCGGGCGCGGCTTCGATCTGCTCTATGAGGACATCAACAAGGTCCCGCTCTACACCACGCGATGGGGCGCAAAGCAGGTGGTCGCGGTCGTACCGCACCTGTTCGGAGGCGCGGCCTTCCAGGAGCTCAACGCCGTGTTGGCGAGCGCCGTCTGGCTCTCCGAGCGTCCGATGCCCTGGGTCTACCGAGGCGTGCCTCTTCAGGCGATCAGCGAGAGCACCGCGGACGACCTCGTCGCTCGCGGCTTCAGGCGAGCCGACATCGTGGTCATTCATCCGGGTGTCTCGTTCGACCACTATACGCCCGACGCGTCGGTCCGTGCGGCGGTCCCGACCTTTTCCTATCTCGGCCGTCTCAAGAAATACAAGGGCGTCGACATCGTTATCCAGGCCTTCGCGGCGTTGCCACGGAGGGATGCGATCCTCGAGATTGCAGGAGCGGGTGATTACCGGCCAAGGCTGGAGGCACTCGTCGCTGCGCTTGACCTCGGTGCGCGCGTGCGGTTTCTTGGCTTTGTAAGCGAGTCAGAGAAGCTGGCGCTGCTCCGGCGGTCCTGGGGGGTGGCGCTGGCATCACCAAAGGAAGGATGGGGCCTCACCAACGTGGAGGCGGAGGCATGCGGGACGCCGGTGGTGGCATCGGATTCGCCAGGCATTCGCGAATCGGTGCGTCACGGCGAGACGGGATTCCTCACGAAGCATGGAGACGTCGCCGCCCTGAGCGCGGCGATGGAACGACTGGCTGCCTCACTGGAACTCGTGACAACGATGGGGGCGCATGCACGCGCCTTCGCCGAAACCTTCACTTGGGACCGCTGCGCCCGCGCGACCGAGGCGCACCTGCTCCGGGTGATCAATCGAGGAGGATAGGGCTCTTGGAGATCCACTTCCACGCACACCACGCAGATGTCTCCGCTCACATGCGCAAGCGCGCCGAGCGACTCGTCATGAGGGCCGCCGAGCGCATCCCGCGCGTCGTCGAGTCCATCATTCGTTTCGAGCAGGATGGTCCCACGCGGCGCGTGAGCATCGCCATGCGCGCCCCGCGGCATCGTGACCTCATAGGCAAGGGGGAAGGACGCTTCTATGGACCCGCGCTCGCCTCGGCGATTGCGCGCGTGCTTGCGCAATCGTCCAAGGAGCGGATGGTGCTGCCTAGGGATCGTGCACACCAGCTCGCGCGCGCACGCGCCTGAGCCGACTCACCGGACAACGGGACACACCGGCCGCATGCCAGCATTGACCTTTGGTGTCCTCGCAGAGCGCCTGCGCGACATCCTGCAGCTCGAAGTACTGGGCAGTCCAGAGGGACTGCAACGCGAAGTGCCCGGTCCCGATGCATCGGGGCCGGGGCTCGTGCTCTCGGGCTACACGGGGCGGTTCGTCCACCAGCGCCTCCAGGTGTTCGGCGAGACGGAGGTGAGCTACCTCTGGTCGCTCCCGCAGGAGGACCGGCAGCGCATCCTCGAGACGTTCTTCAGCTATCCGATCCCCGGCGTGCTCGTCACGAAGGGACTCGAGCTCCCCGAGGGGTTCGTCGAGGCCGCCACCGCCGCTGGGATCGCGATCCTGCGCTCGAAGCTCAAGACGCAGGACTTCTACCAGAAGATCGTTCCGTTCCTCGAGAACGAGTTCGCGCCGACCACGTCCTTGCACGGCTCGCTCGCCGACGTGTACGGCATCGGCCTGCTGTTCACGGGCGCGAGCGGCATCGGCAAGTCGGAGTGCGTGCTCGACCTCGTGGAGCGCGGCCACCGTCTCGTCGCCGACGATCTCGTGATCGCGAAGCGGAAGGGCACGCACGTGCTCATCGGCACGGGACATCCGCTGCAGCGGCATTACATGGAGATTCGTGGGGTCGGCCTCATCGACGTGTGCACCATCTTCGGTATCCGCGCCGTGCGCCAGCAGAAGCGCATCGAGGTCGTCGTCGTGCTGCAGCCGTGGAAGGAGGGCATGCAGGCGGAGCGCACCGGACTCGACATGGAGACGATGCAGATCCTCGACGTCGAGGTGCCGCGCATCACCGTGCTCATGAACCCGGGCAAGAACATCACCGTCATCGCGGAGGTGATCGCGATGAACCACCTGCTGCGCTACAGCGGCGTGGATCCCGCGCAGGCGTTCAACGAGCGGCTCAAGGGTCACCTGCGCGAGAAGGCCGACGTCCAGCGCTACCTGCTCGACGATGTCGAGTAGCGCCGCACCCAGCCCGCCCGCTGCCCCAATCACGCCCCGCGCGATCATCGCGGGGCATGGCGGTTTCGCCAACGGCATGATCTCCGCCGTCGCGCAGATCTCGGGACTCGGCGGGGTATTCATCCCCGTGAGCAACACCGGCCTTTCGGCGGCCGGCGTCGAGGACCTGTTGCGCGCGGCGGTCCGGGATTCCGGCGTGCTCGTCATCTTCACCGACCTGCCGTCCGGCAGTTGCACGCTCGCGGCGCGCCGCGTGGCGCGCACGGAGCCGGGCCTGGTGGTGGTTACCGGCGTCGCATTGCCCACCGTGCTCTCGTTCGCCTGTGGGTCCGACCTCGCGACGGCGACGCAGCGTGGCCGCGACGCGATCACGGTCGTGGAGGGTGCCGATGGCGCTTGAGCATTTCCGCATCGATGATCGGCTCATCCATGGTCAGGTGGTCGTTGGCTGGGGACAGCCGCTCGGCCTGCGGTTCATCGTGCTCGTGGATGACGAGGTCGCGCGCTCCGACTGGGAGCAGGAGCTCTATCGCATGGGTGTGCCGCCGGACATGGACGTCTTCTTCGACTCCGTGGACGATGCCGCGCGCCGCCTCGCGATGTATCGCGCCGATCGCCGCTCGGGTATGCTGCTCACCGGTGACATCGACACGATGGAGCGACTCGTCGCGGCAGCATCCAGGATCACGTCGGTGACCATCGGTGGCGTGCACCACAAGCCGGGGCGCACCGCGCGCTCGCGTTATGTGTTCCTGACGCCCGATGAAGAGCAGCGACTCGCGGCGCTGGCCGACCGCGGCGTGCAGGTGAGCGCGCAGGATGTGCCCGGCGCGTCGCCCGTGCCGCTCGATGAACTCCTCACCGGCGATGGATCCGGTTGATGGAGATGGATCTCATCGCCCTCGTCCCGCTCGCTGTGCTCGGCGCTATCCTTGGCCTCGACGTCGTGAGCTTCCCGCAGGCGATGATCTCGCGGCCGCTGGTCGCGGCGACCGCTGCCGGTGCGCTGATCGGTGAACCGACGCGCGGGCTCGCGATGGGCGCGGCGCTCGAGTTCTTCGCGCTCGAGTCGCTGCCCTTCGGTGCGTCGAGATATCCCGAGTGGGGATCTGCTGCCGTTGTCGGCGGCGCGCTCTTCGCGAGCACACCCGATGGCGTTGCCGCTTCGATGACGATGGCCGCGCTCGCCGCGTTGCTCACCGCATCGGTGGGTGGTTGGTCGATGGTGCTGCTGCGGCGATGGAACGCGCGATGGGCACGGCATCAGCAGGCAGGGATCGAGCGCGGATCGGGCAGCACGGTGGTCGGCTTGCAGCTCGCCGGTCTCACGGCCGACCTGCTCCGGGGTGGCTTCGTGACGTTCGTGTCGCTCGCGGTGTTCCGTCCGCTGCATCCCGCCATCGTCGACAGCTTCACGCTCGGCCACACCGTATCGCGTGCGTTCGTCGTGTCGGTCGCATCGGCGGTGGGCATCGCCGCGGTGTGGAAGGTGGTGCATACGACGGACGGTGCGCGCTGGTGGCTGCTCGGCGGACTCGCGGTGGGCATGGTGATCGCCGGAGGGCTGCTATGATGCGCACTCCGATGGCCACGCCGATCGTGGGCAACGAACTCCCGTTCGGCACGCGCTTCGCGATGGCGATCCGGCTCTTCGCCATCCAGGGCGTCTGGAACTACGAGACGATGATGGGCAACGGCATCGCCTTCTGCATGGAGCCGGCGCTGCGTCGGCTGCCCGGTGGACGGGGCGGTGATGCGTATCGTGCGGCGATGGCGCGACACAGCGGCTACTTCAACGCGCATCCGTATCTCGCGTCGGTCGCCGTCGGCGCGCTCGCGCGCGCGGAGCTCGATGGCGTGAGCGCATCGCAGATCGACCGTTTCCGCTGCGCGGCGCCGGGACCGCTGGGCTCCGTGGGAGACCGTCTGATCTGGGCAGGATGGCTGCCGCTCTGCTCCGCGCTCGGGCTGCTCGCGTTCGGGCTCGGAGTGTCGCCGACCGGCGTGGTGCTCATCTTTCTGTTGTCGTTCAATGCTGTGCACATCGCGCTTCGGCTCTGGGGGCTCCACGCCGGCTGGCGCGATGGACTCCGCGTCGCTCAGGCGCTTGGCAATCCGGTGCTCCGGCAGGGACCGGCGCATGTGGCGCGCGCGACGGCATTCATCGCCGGCATCGCGTTGCCAGTGGCAGCACAGGGCATCATCGGTCCGGGACGCGCGCTGCTCAGCGTTGTCGTCGGTTCCGTGATGGCGGGCGCGGTACTCGTCACGTGGCTCCATGGCCGGGTCGAAGGCTGGCGTCTCGCCACCGTCGTGCTCGCGGCTTTCGTCCTCTACTCGATGGTGCGATGATGGCAGAATGTGAAGTGCAGGTCATGAACGCCAACGGGATCCACGCACGTCCCGCTGCGGCGATCGTGAAGACTGCGGGCAAGTTCCACGCGAACATCACCATCGCGCGCGACGACCTCGAG
>JANOTV010000382.1:0-7769 GCA_031416495.1 Gemmatimonadota bacterium | reverse complement strand
CCCCCCCCCCCCCCCCCCCCCCCCCCCCCCCCCCCCCCCCCCCCCCCCCCCCCCCCCCCCCCCCCCGGGGGACACCTACTGAACTTCCGTGTGTCGGCGGCCGTGTTGGCGCGGCTGTTGCGGATCATGGTCAGCAACAGGCGGCGGATGGAGACGAGGCGGGCCGTGCGCTCCTCGTGATCTGGGAACTGGGCGGCTTCGTACCAGACCAGGCTCTCACGCACGGAGCCTAAGGCGTACTCGAAAAACTTCCGCCGGTCCGCGGCCGTGCCGCGTGAGTATCCCTCGGCGATGTTCGCCGCGATGGACGCCGTCGCGCGCAGCAGTTGCCCTCCTATCTCGCGCGTGAGCAAGTCTCGCCCCAAAGCCCGCGCATCCGAGCGTCCAAGCCGCGTGGCCATCAACGCCAGCTGGTACGCCTGCACCTTCGATAGCGGATCAACCGCCACCCCCGCATCCCCATGTTCGCTCATGCCCCCAATAAGAGGGATAGCGAACGAATGCCATCACCAAAACCCCGCATCCACTCCCGCATCCACTCCCGCATCCACCCCCGCATCCACCCCCGCATTCCCCATCCCCCCCCGCAACCCGTAACGTCTTGTCCCCCGCATACCCGCCCCCGCATCAAAGACCCCCGCATCCCGCAGCCCGCATCCCGGCAATCACAGTACGACCGGAGAAGTTGCACTCCCCCAGTCGTGTCGCGAACCTCTCATTCAACGCGAAGTCCAACGAGGCGTACGTCTCCACCTCACGCCGCTCGCCGCGAAGGTCCCGCACGAGTACGACGCTGAAATCGGAGCTCGACATCGCCGTACTGCTCCTGCGCTTCGCTCTCCTGCGGATCCCGGCACGCGGCGGCGGTCACCGCACATTGCGTGCGTCCTGTTTGTACATTGCGCGGGATCGCCACACGTCACCTTCCTTATCGAGCCGGAGTTGATCCCGTGCCAGTCGGTCCCTTGAAGCCAGTCAACCGATACACCGCGGCGCTGCTTATCGCTCTCTCGCTGCCCGGAATCGCAGCAGAAGCGCAGGATCGCCTAAAGGAGATGCCCGGGTACACGCAGTGGGCATCGATGGTGCCCAAGCTCCAGGGCGCGGTCAGGTCAGGCGCCGTGAGCCCCACATGGGCGACTGATAGCCGCTCGTTCGAGTACACCCGCGACGACAAGCGCTGGAAGTTCGACCTCGCCACGCGCACATCGTCGGCCACCACGGCCCCGGCGGCCACCACGGGCGGGCCGCGCCGCATGGGCCCCGCCCGCGGGCGCCAGTCGACGGAAGCCTACTCTCCTGACTCCGCGCGCAAGGCGATCTACAGGGACCGCAATCTCTACATCGCCGACCGCGATGGGTCGAATGAGCGCCAACTGACCACGGACGGCAGCGAGGCGGAGCGCATCAAGTACGGCACCGCGAGCTGGGTGTACGGCGAGGAACTCGGTCAGACCACCGCCATGTGGTGGTCGCCCGATGGCCGCCGCCTCGCGTACTACCGCTTCGACGAGAAGCCGGTGAAGGACTATTTCCTCCAGACCGACCAGACGACGGTGCAGGGCAGCGTCATGACCGAGGCATATCCCAAGTCCGGCACGGACAATCCCGTGGTGGACCTGTTCATCTACGACGTGGCGTCTGGCAAGAGCACGCGCGCCGACGTGCGCTACGGCAAGCCGCTCACGGATGATGTCGTTGGGCACTACGTGTATGCGGTGCACTGGACGAAGGACGGCAGCGAACTACTCGTGAACAGCACGAACCGCCGGCAGAACGTGATGGAGTTCACCGCCTGCAAGCCGGAGACGGGCGCGTGCCGCGTGATCGTGCGCGAGGAATGGCCCGCGAGCTGGACGGAGAATTCGCCTGGCATCCGCTGGCTCGCCGACGGCAAGCGGTTCATCTGGTCGTCCGAGCGCACCGGCTTCGAGAACTATTATCTCTACGACCTGAGCGGGAAGCTCATCGCGCCGCTCACGCAGCACGGCTTCGAGGTCGCGGGCATCGTGGAGGTCGATGAGAAGGCCGGCCAGCTGTGGTACTACGCGCGCAGCGGCGACAACTTCATGAAGCTGCAGCTCCATCGCGTGTTGCTCACGGGCAAGGGCGACCGGCGCCTCACCGACCCGACGATGCATCACACGGTGAGCGTCTCCCCCGATGGCAAGGCGTTCACGGATATCGCGCAGACGCACGCCAAGGCACCGATGACCCGCCTGATGGATGCGAACGGACGGGCGCTCGCGACCGTGGCGGAGAGTGACCTCTCGGTGATGACGGCCGCCGGCTTCAAGCCGGTCGAGATGTTCACCTACCCCTCGGCGGACGGCACGACGCAGCTCCACGGCATGCTCAGCAAGCCGTCGAACTTCGATCCGTCGAAGCGGTACCCGGTGCTCTTCTCCGTGTATGCCGGACCGGCGACCAACGGCGCGCGCGAGACGTGGGCGGCGCCCTCGGTGATGGCGGAGTACGGCTTCATCATCGTCACGCTCGACACGCGCGCCGCCGCAGGGCGCGGCAAGCGAGCGCTCGATGTGCTGTACGAGAAGCTCGGTGAGGTGGAGGTCGACGATCTTGCCGCGGCGGCGCGTCATCTGGCGAAGCTGCCGTACGTGGACGGTGAGCGCGTGGGCATCTTCGGCACATCGTACGGCGGTTACGCCTCGGCGCTCGCGCTGCTGCGGTATCCCGACCTGTTCCATGCGGCGTCCGCGTCGAGCGCGGTGACGAGCTGGCACCACTACGACACCATCTACACCGAGCGGTACATGTATACGCCGCAGGCCAACGAGGCCGGATACAAGAAGGGCAACGCGATGGAGTACGCGAAGGACCTGCGCGGCCGCCTCATGATCTACTACGGCACCGCGGATGACAACGTGCATCCCAACAACGCGATGCAGCTCATCCGCGCATTGCAGCAGGCGGGGAAGAGCTTCGAGGTGCAGGTCGGGCCGGATGCCGGGCACAGCGGCATCAACCAGGCGCGCATGATGGAGTTCTTCATCGAGGCGCTGGTGATGGAGCCGGCGAAGCACTGACGACCGCGCGACGAGTGATCAACCGCACACATCCGACATCGGGACCTTGCATTGAGTCTCTCCTCGCCGATCAGCATCGATGACGTGCGCGCCGCCGAACGGCGGCTGCGCCCGCATCTCGCACCGACGCCCTTCCGCTCGTATCCCCTCCTCGACCAGTCCATCGGGGAGGGGATCCGTGTCTGGGTGAAGCACGAGAACCACCAGCCGACACAGAGCTTCAAGATCCGCAACGGTCTCAACGCCGTGCTGGCGCTCGACGAGGCACAGCGCGCGCGCGGCACCATCGGCGCGAGCACGGGCAATCATGGACAGGGCATCGCCTACGCGGGCGCGCTCACCGGGGTGAAGGTCTCGGTCTGCGTGCCCGTGGGGAACAACCCGCAGAAGAACGCCGCGATCCGCGCGATGGGCGCGGAGCTGATCGAGACCGGCGCGAGTTACGAAGAGACCGTGCGCGACTGCGCGCGCATCCGCGATGAGCGCGGTGCCACGCTGCTCCACTCGACCAACGATCCGCATGTCATCGCAGGCGCGGCGACGATGACGCTCGAGATCATCGCGCAGCAGCCTGAACTCGACGCGCTCGTCATCGCGCTCGGTGGCGGCTCACAGGCGGTGGGTGCGCTCACCGTTGCCGCGGCGCTGCGCCCTTCGCTTCGCGTGTACGCGGTGGGCGCGGCGGGTGCGCCGGCTCAGTACGACAGCTGGCGCAGCGGCACGCCGCTCAGCGGTCAGCCCATCGACACGATGGCCGATGGCATCGCGACCGGCTCGGCGTATGCGCTCACCTTCGACGCGCTGCGCGCGGGGCTCGCGGGATTCGTCACCGTGTCGGACGAGGAGATCTACACCTCGATCCGTGATCTCCTCGCGTTCACCGCGAACATCGCGGAAGGCGCGGGCGCCGCGGGATTCGCGGGTCTCAGGAAGCTGCGTCGAGAACTGGCCGGTCAGCGAGTGGGCATCGTGATCTGTGGCGGCAACCTTGGCACGGAGCTACTCCGGCGGGCGCTGCACGACGCTCGATGATGCGCCGGAGTGAGTCGCGGTGACGTCTGCGGTGCTATCGGCGATCGCCATCATCCTGTTCACGAGATCCTCGAGCGTTGCCGGGCGATTGCCCTGCATGTGAAGACCTGGAAGCCATATCTGCTGCTTGGGTTCTCTCGCCTTGAGCCAGAGCGCCTCGACGGACCGACGCGGGATGCGCTCATCGTCCTCCGCGTTCAGCATCACGACCGGACGCGGTGCGACGCGACCGATCCACTGCTCCGGTGCCATGCGTGGACCCGAGGCGACCATTGTCGCGACGCCCGCAACGATCGCACGGAGTGGCGCGGACTTGATCTCGCGCTCGAGACCGCGGTTGATCAACTGGTACGGCTCGCCGCCGCCATGCGCCAGCCAGAGGCGTGTGACGCGCGGGTCGATGGCGGCCGCAATGGTGCCGAATGGCGCGCCGAAGCTCGCGCCGACGAGTTCCACGCGCGTGTGGTCCACATCGGGGCGCGTGAGCAGGTGATCGAGCGCGAGCATCACGGCGGGCGGTGTGTCGAAGAGGGCGCGCCGGATGGCGGGAATCTCCATCACGAGCGCGAGACCCTTCGCGTCCTGGTTGCCGTCGAACGGATACTCGAGCGACGCGAAGATGTTGCCGCGCGTGTCGCCGATGAGCGCGCCCGCTCCCTTGCCGCGACGCTGGCCACCGAGGATGATGTAGAGCGGACGTCGGATGGTGACCGAGTCGGGCAGCGGCGTCCGCACGCTCAGGTTGACCCGCAGTTCACTGCGGGCGAGCAGTGAGTAATCGGTGACGAGCGCGTCGCCGTCGATCTCAGGCGCGGTGGAATCGACGGCGACGAGCGTGGAACGCCGCTCGAGGAAGTACGGCTCGGGATCCCTCAGCAGCCAAGCGGCGGTGATGGCGGCGACCACGAGCAGGCCGCCGCCGGACCAGAGAAGGAATCGGGCGAAGCGCCTCACGGCTTCTTGAGCGCTTTGATCTCCGGGGGCAGCTCGAAGAGCTTCGCATCCACCGGACCGGCTTCCACCTCGGTGATGAGGATCTTCTGCGTCATGCCCATCATCTGATTTTCGATACGATGCGGCATGAGCACGCCGCCCACCGCCTTGTAGTCGTACATGCGGCTCACTGTCTCGACTTCACCCTGCGGCGTGACGGCCTTCGTGCGCATCTCGATCATGAGACCGCTCGCGCGTGAGAAACATTCGGTGGTGACGCGCTCGGACTTCCAGGTGAGCTTGACGCAGTCGGCGGCCTCGCCGTCGACCTGCGCCTCACCGGCCGCCTCGATCTTCGCGAAGTGGTCGGGGCTGCGTCCCATGAAACGGAAGTCCGCGCCGTCCTGGATCTGCTTCGCCTCGGCGTCGGTCATCAGGCGCGGGCCGCTCATGGGATCGGACGCCCACGCGGTGGTGCCATCGAAGCCCTGCTTCATCTCGCCGAGTCCCGGCACCGTGATGATCATGACGATCTGGTTCGGACGGCGCTGCACGCCGCTGATCGTCGCGCTCATGCCTGCCTGCGGGATCTCCATGGTGCTCACGGTGCGCAGGCCTTCGATGGTCGCGATCTTTCCGTCAGGGTCCACGGTCTTGGAATAGCGGCTGAGGATCTCCTCGGGTGAGCGCGACTGCGCGCCGGCGGCGCCTGCGAGCAGGGCGACGAACGAGAGCGCGCGGAGGGCGCGGCGTGAAATCGGGGACATCATATCTCCTGGATGTTTTGTGGACGGCGTTCAGTTAGGAATCTGCGTCATGATCCATCTGCGCGCCGCTTCGAGCGCGGCGTCCTTCCCGGCGATCAGATCCGCGCGCGTGAGCGGCGTGACTTCATCAGGCTGCACGCCGACGCCTTCTACCCGACGCCCCTTCGCGTCCTCATGATCGGCAATGGCGTGCATGAGGACGTCCCCATTGGGAAGTCGCGACGCGACGGCCGGCAGCGCCTGTCCCGCGCTTGATACACCGAAGACCCGGGCACGACCCAGCGCCTGCATGCCCGAGGCGAAGAACTCGGAGGTGCTGCCGGTGAATCCGTCCACCAGGATGGCCAGCGGCGCCGTGATCACCGGCACGCGCTCCCCCGCTCGGCTCACGCGACGTGGGTTGGCCGCAAACCCGATGGTTGCACCCCGTGCCCGCATCACGCCCAGCGAGGCGGCGGTGTCCAGGAAGTGGCCCGAGACGCCGGCGAGCATCCCGACCACGCCGCCGGGATTGCCCCGGAGGTCGATGATGACCGCGGGCGCTCCGCGCACCGCGAAGAGCCGTTCGTCCAGCTCGGGAGAGATGACGGGAAACCAGGCGGAGAAACCGATGACAGGGGCGTACGTCAGGCTTGCGCCCGAAAGGGGGACCGAGTCGAGCGTCGTGCGCACCACGAGCGTCGGCAGGTTGCCGAACCGCGTGGCGTGCCCGCTGAGCGGAGCGCGCACGAGAAGATGTTCGCGTGCCGTGCCATTCCGACCGTTCACCGGCGCCTGCACCGTCACACGCAACGAGTCGCCTGCGCGCCCGCCGAGCCGGCCGATCGCCACCGTGTTCACGAGTTGCCGAAGCTTGGCGCTGTCGCCAGCGGCGGAAGGAACGAGCAGGGTCCTGATGGAATCGAGCCCGATCGTGCCCAGCCGTGTGATGATGGTGCCCGGCGTGATCCCTGCCTGCGCGGCCGGACTTCCAGCCGCCACGCGCCAGACGACGAGTGTATCGCCGATCATGCGGACATCGAGGCCGGTCGTGCCCGGCCTGCCCGGAGCACCCGGAGCGCCCGCCGCGCTTGCGTCGGAGCCGACGCCGGTCTCGGTGACCGCCGAGCGCGGGATCAGCGCGAAGTGCGACTCGTCCGGGACCATCATGAGCGCCCGGACCATCGCGCGCATGGCGTCTTCATCGGTCGCTGTCCTGGCTAGCAGGCGCAGGGAGTCGTGCGCCGCGCGCCAGCGTCCGTTCACGAGCGCTGTGTCCCAGTAGGTGCGCGACATGGCGAGCCATGCCGAGTCGAACGTCGCGATGAGCGCGGAGTGGTCGGCGCGCTGCGCGGTGTCGCGCTGCGCCGCGGCGGTGCATGGAATCCCGATCGTGAGCGCGGCCAGTGCCGGCCACCCGAGAAGCAGCGGTCTGATCGATCCCATCATTCTCCGAGGCTGGCGACGAAGTCGCAGGAAGAAAATCCGTTCCGGACGCTTGCCGTCACTGATGTTGTGCGTGAACGATACGTATCTTTCATCGTGCCTGCCACTATACTCGGTCCGAATGCCGCCCGCGAACTCGTACCGGGCCTCGCGGACACACGCAATCCGAACGTCTGGGTCTATCGGTTCAATGAACCGACTCACGGCTGGCAACTCTCAGTCGCCACGCACGCAGAGCCGGGTTCGCAGAAGCTCTCGCTCGGTGGATTCCGCATTGCGCCGGTGGAGCGCACATCGGCGCCGGGCTTCACGACCGATCGCGAGGCGATCGCCCTCGCGATGGGAATGGAAGAGAAGGTTTATTGGTCGCGCATCATCGGTGTCGGTGGTCCGCTCGCGCTGCGCGACATCAAGCGCATCGTCGGCGGGAAGTGTGTGCTCGCTCCCACGCCGGACGCCCGCATCGGCCAGCCGAACGACGCGGCGCTCCTCGACTTCGCCATCGACTGCTTCAGGCAGGTCGAGCGTGACGCGGGCATCCACATCACCACCGGCCAGGACCTTG
>JANOTV010000381.1:0-4582 GCA_031416495.1 Gemmatimonadota bacterium | reverse complement strand
ACCGCTCGCGAAGTTCCTCTCGCCGGCGGCGATCGAACGGCTCGCGCTCGCGGACGGGGACCTCCTGCTCGCGGTCGCCGGCCCCGACCGGATCTCAAGTCCGGCGCTCGACCGGGTACGACAGGAATGCGCGCAACGCCTGGGCCTCGTCGATCCGTCCGTCCGTCGCTTCGTCTGGGTGCTCGACTTCCCGATGTTCATCGCGGATCATGAGACGGGGGCGCTTGCCGCCGTGCACCATCCATTCACGGCGCCCGACGCGGCCGACAGGGCGGAGTATCCCACCGAGCCGGCGCGTTGGCGGGCACTCGCCTATGACTGCGTGCTGAACGGCATGGAGCTGGGCGGAGGAAGCATCCGCACGAGCGACGCGGCGACGCAGGCGCGCATGTTCGAGCTGCTCGGCATCGCCGACACGGCCGACCAGGAGCGCCGCTTCGGGTTCCTGCTCGAAGGACTTCGCGCGGGGGCACCGCCGCATGGCGGCATTGCGTTCGGCTTCGATCGCATCGCGATGATCCTCGCGGGTGCCACGTCGCTGCGCGACGTGATCGCGTTCCCGAAGACGACCGCCGCGCGCGCACTGTTCGAGGGCGCACCGACGATCGTGTCGCCAGAGGATCTCGCTGCACTGCACATCCGCATCACGGAGGCATCCTGATGGGAGACGGCACCAGTGTCGGCGAACAGACCACGCTGAAGCTCTCCACCGAGGGCGCGGACCTGCTCACGCTCGCCGGCGTCGCGGACGGGAACATCGCCGAGCTCACGAGGATCTTCCCCGTGCGCGTCACGCTGCGCGGCGAGGCGATGGTCATCACCGGCGCCGCGGAGGCGACGGAGAAGGCGGGCGTCGTCGCACAGCGCATGATCGACCAGTCCAAGCAGCGGCTGCCGCTCGATCCCGACGATGTGCTGCGCTTCTCGATGGAAGGCCCGGCGCGCGACCAGGGAACGCCCGGCAGGTTCGTGCTCCCCGGCGTGCGCCGCATCGTCCAGCCGAAGACGCAGGGCCAGGGCGAGTACATGCAGCAGATGCTTGACAACGAGATCGTGATCGGCATCGGGCCCGCGGGCACCGGCAAGACGTATCTCGCTGTGGCCGCCGCCGTGGATGCGCTCTCGCGCAAGAAGGTGAAGCGGATCGTGCTTGCTCGACCCGCGGTCGAGGCCGGCGAGTCGCTCGGCTTCCTGCCGGGCGACATGCAGGCGAAGGTCGATCCCTACCTGCGTCCGCTGTACGACGCGCTCGATGACCTCATGCCGCCGGAACGCGTCGTGCGCGCGCTCGAGACGCGCGTGATCGAGATCGCGCCGCTCGCCAACATGCGCGGCCGCACGCTCGCCGATGCGTTCGTGATCCTCGACGAAGCGCAGAACGCGACGAATACGCAGATGAAGATGTTCCTCACGCGCCTTGGCCTGAACTCGCGCGCAGTGATCACGGGCGACAAGACGCAGATCGACCTGCCGCACCGCGAGGACAGCGGGTTGCTGCAGGTCGAGCGGATCCTGCCGGGCATCGAGGGCATCGCGTTCCACTATTTCACCGAGGTGGACGTCGTGCGCCATCGTCTCGTGCGCGAGATCGTGAAGGCGTACGCGGTGGACTCGGGCGCTTGACCAGGTCCGCGCCGCAGCGCGCAGTCAAGGTGAGCGTGAGCGTCCAGTCCGAGGGCGTGCGCGCCGCCGTGTCCGTGGCCAGGCTGGCGGCGGCGGCGGAGCGCGTGCTGCACGCCGAGGGGGTGCGCGCCGGCCTGCTCTCGATCACGCTGCTCTCCGCACCGCGGATGGCGGCGATGAACCGCACGCATCTCGGTCACGCGGGAGCCACGGACGTGATCTCGTTCGGGTTCCGTGATCCCGAGGGTGCGGTCATCGGTGATGTGTACGTGTGTCCGTCGGTCGCTTCCGCGAACGCGCGCCGGTTCGGCGTGGGTGTGCGGGAGGAACTGCTTCGGCTCGTGGTGCACGGTACGCTGCATGTGCTCGGCCACGATCATCCCGCAGGCGAGTCGCGTGTGGATTCGCCCATGTGGAAGCGCCAGGAGCGACTGCTTGCCAAGGTGATGAGCGCTTGAGCCTCGCCGCCGTGGTCTTCGCCGTGACCGCCGCCATCGTGGCGGCGCTCTGCGCATTCGCCGACGGGGCGCTCCTCTCGGTGGACGACGACGAGCCGCCATCGAACCCGCGCGTGCGCGCGCTGCTCGGGCGGCGCGAGATCGCGCATCGCGCGCTGGCGTTCACCCGCATCGTCGCGCAGTTGCTCGCGGGCACGGCCGCGTCGATGTCACTGTTGCTGAGTGGATGGGTGCCGGCGCCGCTGCTCGCGCCTGTGGTCGTGTTGGCCGGCATCGTGCTCGTGATCCTCACCGAGGTGGCGGCGCGCGCGGCCGGCGTCGCCGCCGGTGAACGGGGCGTCGAGATGCTGTGGTCGGGTATCGCCTTCTCCGAGGCCGCGTGTCGCCCGATCATCGTGTTTGGGTCGTGGACCGATCGCCTGCTGCATCGCCTGCTCCCCCCCACGCCGCTCGACGAGTCCGACCGCGACGACGCCGTCGAGCGATTCCGGGAAGTGGTTGCTTCGGAAGTGGACATCGACGACGCCGGTCAGCAGGTGCTCCTGCACGGTGTGTTCTCGCTTGGGGACACGCATGTGCACGAGATCATGGTGCCGCGCGTGGCCATCGTCGGGCTCGAAGGCGAGACGCCGTGGTCCGAGGTGGTGGACCGTGTGCGCAGTGCGCGCCACGCGCGTCTCGTGGTGTTCGACGGGACGCTCGACGAAGTGATCGGCATCCTGTATGCCAAGGATCTCCTGCCCGCACTGCTCGCGGACGAGGAGCCCACCGGCGGCTGGCGTTCGCTCGTGCGGCCGGCGCTGTTCATCCCGGCGAGCAAGAGTGTCGAGGCGCAGCTGCGCGACTTCAGGACGAGTCACCGGCACATGGCCGTCGTCGTCGACGAGTTTGGCGGCACGGCGGGCGTCGTGACACTGGAGGACGTGCTCGAGCTCATCATCGGCGACATCCAGGACGAGGGTGACCAGGAGTTGCCGCAGGTCGAGCGCGAGGAGGGCAACCGTTTCTGGGTCGCCGCTGGTGTGACGCTCGACGACCTGTCCGAACTCACGGGCCAGGACTTCCGCCGCGGCGATATCACGACGGTCGGCGGACTCGTGATGGAGCTGCTCGGCCGCGTGCCGCGTGCTGGCGAGTCGATGTCGGTGGGCGGATACCGGCTCGTGGTCGAGCGCGTGGTGCGGCGCCGCATCGAGCGCGTGTATCTCGAGCCTCTCGCGCTGGTGCCGGGCGAGGTGGCCTCATGAACTCCCTGCCTCTGATTTTCATCCTCGTCGGCGTCGTCGGTGTGCTCACCGGCGCGGCCACCGCGCTCCGCACAGTGAGTCGTATCTGGTTGCGTCACTGGGCGGAGCGTCGCCTGGCGGGGGCGGGCACTGCGGCGCTCTATCTCGAGCGTCCGCAGCGACTGCTGCTGGCCGCCGGCACCGGCATCGCTGGAACGGTGTTCGCGCTCGGCGCGATCATCGGCTTGCAGCATGGCGACAATCCCTGGCTGCTGATGCGCGACCTCCTGCTCAGCACACTCCTCCTGCTCGTCGTCGGACAGCTGGTGCCGCGCGCGATCGCGCGGCGCTGGCCCGCGCAGTCCTTGCCGCTGCTGTTGCCGCTACTGCGCGTGGTCGAACGCCTCAACGCGCCGCTCGCCAAGGTCGCGACGCGCACCATGCGCCGGTGGCGCGGAACGGTGGCGCCGCGACCGCCGACGGCGCAGGAGTCGCTCGAGGACATCCTGCGCGAAGGCGAGATCGAGGGCGTCGGCGCCGCGAGCGAGCGCGCGATCATCAGCGGCGTCGTCGAGTTCGGCACCACGAACGTCGGCTCCGTGATGACGCCGCGCGGGGACATCGTCGCACTGCAGCGCTCGGCACCGGCGGATGAGGTCGCGCGCATCGTCGCGCAGTCGAAGTACAGCCGGCTGCCGGTGTACACGCGCACCCTCGACCAGATCGAGGGCATGATCACGAGCTGGGACGTGATCGCGCATCCCGCGTCGCCACTCCGCGCACCGCGGGCCGTCGCCTTCGCGTCGCCCGAGGAGCCCTGCCACACCCTCATGACGCGCATGCTGCGCGAGCGGCGGCATCTCGCGATCGTGCGCAGCGCCGCCGGCGAGACGCTCGGCCTCGTGACGCTCGAGAACCTCGTCGAGGAGTTCGTCGGCGATATCCATGACGAGCACGACGAACCATCGGCGGACATGCTATGACGACCCCGACGGCCGACGCCACGCCGCTCCGCCTCGCGCACGACGCGCCGGCAGCCATCCACGCGCTGTTCGCTGAGTTCGTCGCGGGCCAGAAGGCGGCGCTCGCGCGCGCCGTCAGCGTCGTGGAGAACCATCGCGCCGGCAGCGATGCGATTCTCGCCGCCTGCCACCCCGTGCTCGGACGCGCGCGGCGCGTGGGACTCACCGGTCCGCCGGGCGCGGGCAAGAGCACGCTCACGACGCTGCTCGCGGAGCAGTACCTCGCGGAAGGTCTCTCGGTGGGCATCGTCGC
>JANOTV010000380.1:0-12450 GCA_031416495.1 Gemmatimonadota bacterium | reverse complement strand
GACGCAGTAGAGGCCGGTGTATGAGCGTTCGTAGAAGTCGTCCGGGCTCTTCGTGAAGATCCGCAGCAGCAGGTCCTGCACCGCGGCGTGATGCGTCGGGTGCGACGTGCGCATGAACTGGTCATGCGAGAGACCGAGCGTGGCCCACGTCGCCTCGAAGCGCGCGGCGACCTTGTCGACGAAGGCTTGCGGCGCGAGACCGGCAGCCTCAGCGGTCTGCGCGACCTTCTGGCCGTGCTCGTCCATGCCGATGAGGAACCAGACGTCATCGCCGAGCTGGCGACGGAAACGGCAGATGGCGTCGGCACCGATCTTCTCGAAGGCGTGACCGAGGTGCGGGTCGCCGTTCGCGTCGTCGATCGCGGTGGTGAGGTAGAACCTGGGCCTCGCTTCCTGGATCAGGGCTGTGCGGGTGGTGGCGCGCCGCCCGCATCGTCGGTGCGTCCGCGCCGCCCACCGCGCCGTCCACGGCGACGGCGGCTGCTGCGGCGCGCGTCTGCAGCGGTCGCGATCAAGTCGGGGGAGTCGGGGGAATCGGGTGCGTCGGCGTCGGAGTCTGCCTCGTCGTCTGCCTCTTCGTCTGCGTCGGGAGAATCGGGCACGTTCGCGGCTTCGATCGGCCTGCTCGACTCGACGGGCTTCGTCGGCTCGGCGTCCGGCGCGTGACGTCTCAGCGGCACGAGCTCCTGCTCCTCAGCCTGATCATCAGTGCCATGATCGACGTCATCGTCCATCGGCAGCGCAGCGTCCTCGCCCATCTCCTTTCGCAGCTGTGCGAGCGGGATGATGCGGCTCTCGCCGGTCGCCGTGCGCAGCGTGACCTGGTCGCGGAAGATGTCATTGCTCACGAGCTTTTCCTCGCCTAGCGAGGTGGTGAGGATCTTTCCCTCCTTGGGAAATCGCTTGCGCGACTGCACGTAGAACTCGTGCTCGTAGCGGAGGCAGCACATGAGCCGTCCGCAGGTGCCGGAGATCTGCGCAGGGTTGAGCGTGGAGAGGCGCTGGTCCTTCGCCGAGCTCGACTTCACGGGACGGAGCTCCGGCAGCCACGAGCTCGAGCAGAACTGGCGGCCGCAGCGCCCGACGCCGTCGAGGCGACGCGCTTCGTCGCGCACGCCGATGTGCCACATGTGCACGCGCGTGGCGAACCGGCGCTCGAGCTGTCGCACGAGCTGGCGGAAATCGACGCGCTCCTCTGCCGTGAAATAGCAGGTGAGGCGGCGGCGGTCCCACTGCCATTCGGTGTCGGAGATCTTCATGTCGAGCTTCTGCTGTCGCGCGAGTTCGATCGCGGCCTTGCGCACCGCATCCTCGTCGACACGCAGGCGCACCGCGGTGTCGATCTCCTGCGTGGTGGCGATGCGGATGATCGCCGGCAGCTCGGAGTCCTTGGGCGACGCCTTGCCGTGCGTGGTGCCGACCTTGCGCGTCGCGGCGAGTTCCCCGGTGCGGTAGATGCGACCGAGGTCCTCGCCGCGATCCACCTGCACGATGACCGCGACGCGCGTTGCGGGCGGCGTCTCGCCGGTCCAGTTGAAGAAGGCGCGACGATTGCCCTTGAACTCGACCTCGACCAGGTGCGTGGCGACCCCTGCTGCGGTCACTCTTCGAACGCACCTATCTTGAGGTACTTCTCGCGGCGACGGCGCACGAGCTTGTCCGGCTTGATGCGGCGCAGCTCGTCGATGTGCCGCAGCACGGCATCGTGCACGGCGGTCGCGGTGTCCTCGTGATTGGAGTGCGCGCCACCGGACGGCTCGGGGATGATCTCATCGATCACCTTGAGGTCGAGGAGGTCGGGCGCCGTGATCTTGAGCGACGCGGCAGCCTTCTCGCGCATCTCCGGGCTCTTGCCGTCCTTCCAGAGGATCGCCGCGCAGCCTTCGATGGTGATGACCGAGTAGATGGAGTTCTCGAGCATCAGGATGCGGTCGGCAACGCAGAGCGCGAGCGCGCCGCCGGAGCCGCCTTCGCCGATGACCGTCGCGACGATGGGCACGGTGAGCTGGCTCATCTCGAGCAGGTTCCGCGCGATCGCTTCCGACTGGCCGCGCTCCTCTGCACCCAGTCCCGCCCATGCGCCCGGCGTGTCGATGAAGGTGATCACCGGCACGTGGAATTTCTCGGCGAGCTTCATGAGGCGGAGCGCCTTGCGGTACCCCTCCGGATGCGGCATGCCGAAGTTGCGGTACAGGTTCTCCTTCGTGTCGCGGCCGCGCTGGTGCCCGATGATCATCACCGTCTCGCCATCGAGACGCGCCCAGCCGCCGACGATGGACGGATCGTCGCGGAAGGCACGATCGCCATGCAGCTCGATGAAGTCGGTGAAGCCGAGGCGGATGTAGTCGAGCGTGAACGGCCGCTTCGCCGCGCGCGCGACCTGCACGCGCTGCACCGGCGACAGGGAGCGATAGATGTCACGCTGCATCTCCGTGAGCTTCTGCTGCAGCGGCGCGATCTGCTGGTCCACGTCGAGCTTGCGCGCCTCGGCGACCTTTCGGATCTCGTCGATCTGTTTCTCGAGCTCGGCGAGCGGCTTTTCGAATTCCAGTGCTGATGTTCCCACGGTCAGCTCCCACGAACGAGACGAACCCGCTCCGCGCCCAGCAGGGCACGGAGTTCCTTCAGCGCCGGCCCGGCGGTCGAGAGCTTGAGGCTCGTCGACCGCATCCGGGCCGGGCTCCCATCCGTACTCCTCCAACGTAGCTCCAGTGGCGCCGCTCCGGGATGGGCATCGGCTACGGCGCGCACGTCCCGCATGACCTCCACGGGGAGCCCGGCGTCGGGGTCGAGGTCCAGGCTGATGGAGAACTGCCCAGTCGCACGGAGCTCGGCCAGTCGCGTGATGTCATTCACGATGAACGTCGGATGGTCGGCATCCTGATCCCGGCGCGAGTAGCCGCCCTTGATCATCACCGGGATGTCCGACTTCACGCGGTCGCCGATCGAGGCCCAGACCTCCGGGAAGACAAGGATCTCGGTGGAGCCTGAGAAATCCTCGATGGTGAGCCGCGCGAACTCGGCGCCCGACTTCTTGCTCACCTGCCGCTTGATTGACGTCACAACGCAGCCGAGCGACATCGGCTCGGGGCTCCAGGTGCCGAGTTGCGACACGGTGTGCGTTGCCATGAGCTCGCACTCCGCGCGGAACGGCTCGAGCGGGTGCCCCGAGATGTAGAAGCCGAGGATGGCCTTCTCCGCCGTCAGGCGTTCGCCTTCTGACAGGGGCGGGATGTTCGGCAGCGTCGGCTGCAACGGCGCCACAGGACCGTCCTCGGAACCACCGAGCGCACCGAACAGCGAACCCTGGCCAGTTGCGAGCTCCGTCTGCGCGAGCGAGGCCGACTGCATGGCCCCATCGAGCGCGGCGACGAACTGCGCGCGGTGACCGCCGAGTCGGTCGAGCGCGCCCGCATGGATGAGCGCCTCGAACACGCGCCGGTTGCAGGTGCGCAGGTCGATGCGCTCGCAGAGATCGTACAGCGACGTGAACGGCTTCTCGGCGCGCGCCGAGATGATCGACTCGGCGGCCGAGTGCCCGACGTTGCGGATGGCGCCGAGTCCAAAGCGGATCTTCTTGTCGGCGATCACGGTGAACTTCCATCCCGACTCGTTGACGTCGGGCGGGAGGATCTCCATGCCGAGGTCGCGCGTCTCGTTGATGTACTTCACCACCGAGTCGGTGTCGCCGGTGCACGCCGAGAGCACGGCCGCCATGAACTCGGCGGGATAGTGCGTCTTGAGGTAGGCGGTGTGGTACGAGAGGATCGAATAGGCGACCGAGTGCGACTTGTTGAAGCCGTACCGACCGAAGGTCTCGAGCTGCCCGGCGATATCCTCGATGATCTTCGGCGCGAAGCCCTTCTCGATCGCCTTCGTCGTGAACTTGCCGAGTTCCTTGCGGATGAGTTTGGCGTCCTTCTTGCCTACCGCCTTTCGCAGCACGTCGGCTTCGGCGAGCGAGATGCCCGCGAGCCGCTGCGCGATGCGCATCACCTGTTCCTGGTAGGTGATGACACCGTAGGTGGGAGCGAGGATCTCCTCGAGCTCGGGGAGCTGGTAGCTCACTGGCTCCTCGCCCTTCTTGCGGCGGCAATAGACCTTGTGCATGCCGGCGTCGAGCGGGCCGGGGCGCATGAGCGCGTTCGATGCGACGAGGTCGTCGAAGCGGTCGGCGCGCATGGAGCGCAGCATGTCCGTGGCGAGCGGCGACTCGAACTGGAAGACGCCGGCGGTGCGGCCGGCGCGCAGTTGGCGGTAGGTCGCGTCGTCGTCGAGCGGCAGCGCATCGAGGTCGATCGCAATGCCGCGGCGTTCCTTGATCGAGCGCAGCGCGTCGCTGAGGATCGTGAGCGTGGTGAGGCCGAGGAAATCCATCTTCAGCATCCCGGCCTGCTCGAGCGCGTTCATGTCGTACTGCGTGACGACCACGCGGTCCTCGTCGCCCGAGCCGGAGCCCTTCGACTCCTGTGTGCAGACGGGGACGTAATCGTCGATGGGGCCCGGCGCGATGACGATGCCGGCGGCATGGATGCCGGCATGGCGCGACAGGCCTTCGAGCGAGATCGCGAAGTCGAAGAGCTGCTGGTGGCGCTCGTCCTGCTCGTAGAGACGGCTGACCTCCGGCACCTTCTTGATCGCTGCCTTCACCGTCAGCGAGAAGTTGGGTTGGTTGGGGATCAGCTTCGCGATCGTGTCCGTCTCGGCGGGCGAGAAGCCGAGCACGCGACCCACGTCCTTGATGCAGGCGCGCGACTTGAGCGTTCCGAAGGTGATGATCTGTCCGACGGACGCGCGACCGTACTTCTCGCGCACGTAGTCGATGACCTCGCCGCGGCGCTCCTCGCAGAAGTCGACGTCGATGTCTGGCATCGAGACGCGTTCCGGATTCAGGAAGCGTTCGAAGAGCAGGTCGAACTTGAGCGGGCAGACGTTCGTGATGCCGAGCGCGTACGCGACGAGCGAGCCCGCGGCCGAACCGCGGCCCGGTCCGACGGGGATGCCCTTGTCGCGCGCGGCCTGGATGAAGTCCGCGGTGATGAGGAAATAGCCTGCATACCCCGATGCCGAGATGACGCCCAGCTCGAAGCGAAGACGCTCCTCGACTTCGGTGGAGAGCACCTCGCCGTAGCGGCGACGCGCGCCGGCCTCGGAGAGCTTCACGAGCAGCTCGTTCTCGCTGCTCACTTCAGGAGGCAGCGGGAACGAGGGTACGTGGTACGTCTTGCCGAACTTCACGTCCACCGAGTCGGCGATCGCGAGCGTGTTCTCGAGTACGTCGGCGCGACCCGTGAAGTGCGCGGAGATCTCCGGCGCGCTCTTGAAGAAGAGCCCGCGGTCGTAGCGCATGCGGTCGTTGTCGAGCCGGTCCTTCTTGAGGCCGATGCACAGCAGCACGTCATGCGCGGCGTGATCGTCGGCCCTGAGGAAGTGGGCGTCGTTGGTGGCGACGACGGGGAGCGAGAGGTCCTTCGCGAGGCGGAAGACCTGCTCGTTGAGCCGCCGCTGGTCACCGGCCTCGTGCGCCTGCACCTCGAGGTAGTACCGGTCGCGGAAGACGTCGGCGTACCACTCGGCGGCGGACTTCGCCTCGTCGTAGCGATCGTTCAGGAGGTGCTGCGCGACCTCGCCCGCCAGGCAGGCGCTCGAGATGATGAGCCCCTCGCTGTGGCGCGCCAGGAGCTCGCGGTCGACGCGCGGCTTGCCGTAAAAGCCCTCGGTGTAGGCGAGGGAGGTGAGCTTGACGAGATTCTTGTAGCCCGTGAGGTCGCGGGCGAGGATCACGAGATGGTAGTAATTCTTCTCGCCGGCGGCGGCGCGTCCGCGCTGCCTGCGGTCGCCGGGGGCGACGTAGGCCTCCATCCCGATGATCGGCTTGAGGCCGGCCTTGTGGGCCTTGGTCTGGAACTCCCACGCCCCGTGGAGGTTACCGTGATCGGTGATGGCGAGCGCGGGCTGCTCGAACTCCTGCGCGCGGGCGATCAGGTCGTCGATCCGGTTCGCCCCGTCGAGGAGCGAGTACTCGGAATGGCAGTGGAGATGGACGAAGGACATGGACCCTGAAGGATAGCGTCCGACGGGGGGCGATGCATCTTCCGCAGCATGGGAATACGGACGAAATGCGCTTGACAACGAGAGGGAGCGGCCGCTTGAAGTTGCGATGGGGTGGAGTGGGGCTGCTGCTGCTCGGGCTGGCCGCGGGCACGGCGCTGCTCGTCGCCGCGACGCCACTGGGCCGGTACATCGCGCGGGCCGCGTGGGAAGAGGCAAAGATCCTGCGCGCGCGGCAGCCCATCGCCAGGCTCGTCGCCGACCCGGGAGTCGATGCCGAGACGCGCGCCAAGCTCGCGCTCGTGCTCGACGTGCGCCGGTACGCCGTGGATTCCCTCGGGCTTCCGGCGAAGAAGGTATTCACCCAGTTCACGCAGTTGGAGCGCGATACGCTGGTGCTCGTCCTTTCCGGCGCGCGCAAGGACGCGCTGATCGCGAAGACCTGGTGGTTCCCGGTGGTGGGGCGCCTGCCGTACAAGGGCTTCTTCGACACCGACCAGGCGCTGCGCGCCGCGCGCGCGTTGGGGCGCGACGGGTACGACACCTACCTGCGGCCGGCATCGGCGTTCAGCACGCTGGGATGGTTCAACGACCCGCTCCTCTCGAGTACCCTGCGGGCGGACTCCGTGGACCTCGTGAACACGGTGATCCACGAACTCACCCACAATCGGTATTTCGCAAAGGGCGAGGCGGTGTTCAACGAGTCGTTCGCGAACTTCGTGGGGGCGCGGGGGGCGGAGCGGTTCTTCCTCTCACGCGGCGACACGGCGCGTGCGCTGGTCGCGGTGCGCCGCTGGTCGGACGACCGCGTGCTCGGCGCCTACTGGGCGCGCCTCTACCGGCGGCTCGACTCGGTCTTCACGGCGCATCCGGGCGACTCGCTGCGCGCCGTGCGTCTCGTACTGCGCGACTCGGTGTACGCGCTGGCGCGCGAGGAACTGGTCGACTCGGTCGCTCCGCGCTTTCTCTCGATCGACGCCGCGTATGCCCAGCGCGTGCGTCTCGACAACGCGGCGCTGATGGCGCGGCGGATCTACCTGACGGATCTCGAAGCGTTCGAGCGTGTGTACGCCGAGGAATCCGCGGACCTGGAGAAGTCGATCGTGCGGATCATTGCGGAGCATCGGGACCGAACCGGGCCCTGAGGTCGCGTTACCTACCGAAACCGCCAGAACACGCGCCCATCCGATAGCTGCGACCGCAGGAGCCGCCGCTCGCTCGGCGAGCGTCCTTCCGTGATCACCTGATGCAGGTCGGATAACAGCGCCGAGTTGCCGAAGAGCGTGTGACCGAGCGCATCACCGCGCACGCGCGTCGCATCGATCGTCGTCATCCCCTCGAGTACGGTGAGCGAGTCGCCGCCGAGTCCCATGCGGAAGACGCCGTTCAGCACGCGTGACGCGCGCAGCGCCTCGTCCTCGCTCGATGCGTAGAGCGTGACGCCTTCCGACCGCTGGCGCAAAATCGGCAGAATCTCGCGGCTGAAGATCCGCGCGTCCACATCCGGCGCGGCGAAGATCACCTGGCCGAGTTGGGGCAGGGAATCGGCGCGGTCGACGAGCGACATCGCCTTGCTCAGGACCTCGGAGCCCATCGAGTGCGCGATCAGGTGGATGCGGCTCGGCGAGGTGCGCGGAAGCTGTTCGCGCAGCAGGCGAAGCAGGTGCCATCCGGCATTGCGCGCGGTCTGCTGGTCGCGCACGTAGCCGGTGAGCGCTCCGGCCGATGGCCAACTGAAGAGGATCGCCGTGCCATCGAAGCCCATGTCGGCGACGATCTGCGCGAGCCGCACCGCGCCGTCCTCGAACGAGCTGTTGTAGCCATGCACGAAGACGAGGATCTCACGCGACTGCGTGCGCGCGAGGTCATCGCTCACGCGCTGCAGGAACCGCGTGGAGTCCGCCGGGAGCAGCGAGTTGATGAACATCTCGCGGCGCGGGTCGGTGGCGTTGCCGGAGCCGGCGCGCACGATCTCTCCCTCTGCGCGCACGCGGTACGACGGGACGCTCACCTGCGCGAGGCCCCAGCGCATCTCATTCGCGTCGGTCGAGCCGTACCGGAAGCCCGGTCGCTCGGCGTCGATCGGCCCGCGCGTGGTGGCGATGAGCATGGGGATGCGCTCGGTGATGCTGTCGAGCCCACTCCACGAACGCGGCTCAAGGGCGCGCGGCAGCACGAGCGGCTCGGAGAAGAGAGACTCCGGCACGATGTCGATGGGAACGGCGACCTGGTCGTTCGACTGCGCCGCGCGCGACCCGCCGCACGATGCGATGCCGATGGCCGCGCTCACTGCGAGCAGCGTCGAACTCATTCCATGCCTCACTCGTTCTCCTTGAGCATAGGCTCGATCTCTTCAAGCCGTATCGTCCCGCCGACCGTGAATCCGAACAGGTCGCCGAAGGAGTGAACGACACTCTCGCGCACTTCTTCGGCGAGCGCCAGAGACGGCGCGTGGCAGGTGAATGAATCACGTGCCACCGCCTCGAGCATCTCGCGTTCGACCGACGTCATCACCACATCGGAAATGCCACAGGGAACCATCAAGTCAAAATAACTCAGGTCCGTGCTGACATTGAGCGCGAAGCCGTGCCATGTCACCCACTGACGGGCATGCACGCCGATGCTGGCCAGCTTGCGGCCACGCGTCCAGACTCCGGTCTTGCCGGGATTCAGCTCGGCGAGCACGCCGAATGGCGCGACCGCGCGGATGATCACTTCCTCCACCTGCCGCAGATACCAATGCAGGTCCTGCTTGTGGCCGGTGAGATCCACGATCGGATACCCGACGAGCTGGCCCGGGCCGTGGAACGTCACGTCGCCTCCGCGCTCCACCTCGAAGAGTTCGACGCCGCGCACTGCGAGCGCCTCACTCGTCGCGAGCAGATTCCCCGCCTTCGTCGAGCGGCCAAGCGTGATGACCGGCGGATGCTCGACGAGGATGAGCACATCGTGCGGCACGCGCTTCGCGATGCGCGCCATCGCCACGCGACGCTGAAACGCCAAGGCCTCCGCATAGCTGCGGAGGCCGAGGTCGAGGACGAGGAACTCCTTCGTTGCGTTGCTCACGCGTGCAGCATCTTCCCCATCGAGTCCAGCACGGCCTCGGCGATCGCCTCGCTGAGCGTCGGGTGTGCGTGGATGGCGAGGCCGATCTCCTCGACGGTGTACTCGTTCTCGCGCGCGACGGCGATCTCGTGGATGAGCTCGGTCGCGTGCGCGCCGACGATGTGCGCGCCGAGGATCTCGCCGTGCTTCTCGTCGCGGATGATCTTCACGAAGCCCTCGGTCTCGCCGGAGGTGCGTGCGCGGCCGTTCGCCGAGAACGGGAACTTGCCGATCTTGTACTTGAGACCCTGCTCTTTGCACTGCGCTTCAGTGAGTCCGATGCTCGCGACTTCCGGGTGGCAGTAGGTGGCGTTGGGGATGTTGCCGTAGTTCACGGGGTGGTGCTTGTGGCCGGCGATGATGTCGGCGACGACGTGTCCTTCGCGTGAACCCTTGTGCGCGAGCATCGGCGGGCCGGCGACGTCGCCGATCGCGTAGACGCCCTTGGCGGTGGTTTCGAGGCGCTCATTCACCTTGATGAAGCCGCGTTCGGTGATCTGCACGCCGGCTTCCTTGAGTCCGGCGCCTTCGATATTCGGCGCGCGTCCTGCGGCGACGAGCACGATGTCGAAGGTCATCTCCTTCTTCTCGCCGTTCGCCTCGACCGGGATGGTGACGCCGGTCTTGCTGGTCTTCACCGTGCCGAGCTTCGCGCCGGTGATGACTTCGATCTTGCGCTTCTTGAACGCCTTGGCGAGTTCTGCGGAGCAGTCCTCATCCTCGACCGGCACGATGCGCGGCATGACTTCGAGGAGCGTGACCTTGGAGCCGAACGCATTGAACACATCGGCGAACTCGCAGCCCACGGCACCGGCACCGACGATGGCGATGGAGCCCGGGGTCTTCTCGAGCGTGAGTGCCTCGTCTGACGAGATGATGGTGGTCTTGTTCAACTCGAGCCCGATCTGCGGCAGGCCCTTCACGCGCGAGCCGGTCGCGATCACGACGGCCTTGGTCGCGGTGTGCGTCTCGACCTTGCCGTCCTTGTCCGTGACTTTCACGGTCTTGTTGGCGCCGAGCACACCCATGCCCTTGAGCCAGGTGATCTTGTTCTTCTTGAAGAGGAACTCGACGCCCTTGGAGTTCTGCGCCGACACCGCGCGCGAGCGCTTCATCGCGACGCCGTAGTCGAGCGTGACCTTCTCTGCGGTGACGCCGAACTCCGCGCCCTTCGCGACCTTCTGCGCGATGCTGGCGGCTTCGAGCAGCGCCTTGGCGGGGATGCAGCCCCAGAGCACGCAGGTGCCGCCGAGTCCTTCGCGCTCGACGACGGCGACGTTCATGCCGAGCTGCGCGGAGCGGAGGGCGCCGACGTAGCCGGCGGGGCCACCGCCTACATAGATCACGTCAAATGATGGCATTGCTTCGGAGGTGGGAGGTGGGCAGCTAACGTGGGCTTGTGCTGCAGGCACTCCATAAAATGCGCCGGCGCAGCCGCCGCTTCAATAACATGGCCGTCTGCACCAACCTTCGTTATGCCGGGCCGCTACAAATCGTTCGGGGTCAGGCCGGTCTGCTTTGCGATGCGCGCGAGCATGCGCGGGCCTATTTCATCGCCGTCGTGGAAGGCCCACACGAAGTCCGGCCAGTTCGGGCGCGCGAGAGTGACGTGGCTGCCGGACGACCGCTTCACGGCCCAGCCGAGGCGAAGCAGTGCGGCAGGACCCGCCTAGCCTTTGCCGCTCCCCACGCACTCACGCCGCTGCGAAGGTGACGGTCAGGAACTCGGGGACCGCCTCTCCGTGCTCGAGGCGTTCAGCGAGCACGCGCAGCGCGAGGGCCTGCACCTTGGCGACCGAGTCGGTCTCGGTGGTCCCGTAGGTCATGACCCCGGGCAAGACGCGGATCTCAGCGAGCCAGCGGCCATCGGTTTCTTGTTCAGTGGCGATGAGGAACGTCATGGCGGCTCCAAAAGGTCGTGCCTGTAATATGAACGCGTGCGGAGCACGCGCCATCCATAAATGCTTGCCAACTGCAACGATTCGTCATACCGCGCTCGGCGCGCCAGTGTCCGGCTCATCAAATAGATGGCGAAAGAAGCGCTCGGGTGACTCGAGGAAGTCGCGTGTAACACGGTAGTGGTCCGTGTCCCGGTAGTCCACCTCCGCAATCGCCCCGCCATCGAGACTCAAGACTGTGGCTCCTGGGAACGCCAACAGCAGCGGCGAGTGGGTTGCGATCACGAACTGGGCGATACGTGGCACGGTGAGTTGGTGCAGGATACGAAGAAAGGCAAGTTGTCGTTGGGGTGAGAGCGCGGCTTCCGGCTCGTCGAGGATGTACAGACCGTCCTCAAACCGGTGCGCGAAGAGAGCGAGGAACGCCTCGCCGTGCGATTTGGTGTGGAAAGACTCGCCCCCATACGCCGAGAACGTACTCCCGACTGACTCAAGATACGTGGCGAAATTGAAGAACGTCTCGGCCCGGAGGAAGAAGCCGGTTGTGGTTCGTTGACGCCAGTTGAGCCGTAGCGCGCGCCCGAGTGCGTGGCCATCGCCGCCTTCCTCAAACCGATGATCTCGGTTGCCACCCTGAGTGCCGAAGCCGATGCTCCATGCGAGTGCTTCGAGCAGCGTTGACTTCCCGGAACCGTTTTCGCCAACCAGAAAGGTGACCGGATTAGCGAAGATCAGCGCGAGGCCATCGCGCAGAATCGGAATATCGAATGGGTGCGTGCCGGGTTGGGCGCGATCTTGCCGCAACGCGACACTCGTGAGAAACGGACTGCCGGGCGTTCCGCGACTCTTCATCTACTACGGGTCAGAGGCTGTATCGGTTTGAACGTTGTGCGCGGCATAACGTCCGCGTTCACCCGACGGAGGGAAGGCGCGAAGCGCCGCTCCCGACGGTCGGGTGCAACGCGTGGTTGGGCAGCAATGTCATTTCTTCGATTCACCTTCACTCGGCACCGCGTCCACCGGCGACTCAAATGCGATGAACAGGAGGCAGGGGCCAGCCTTCTTGCACTCCGCCTTGTGTGGCAGCTTGGCAGGGCCGTACGCATAGGTGCCAGGCTTGAGCACCGCTGTTTTGTGCCCATCATAGGTAACGTGAAGCTCTCCCGACACCAGCACCATACGCTCCGCCGATGTGTGCCAGTGGCGCGGAATAATGGAATTGGCGGGCACCTTGAAAAAGATGTCGGCGTTATTTTTTGCCGGATCGCCATGAAGAATCGAAATCTCGCACCCCTTCGGCAGGAACGGGGGGCACGGCCCCCACTTGAGTTGGGAATCCTTCGCAGTCCGCGTTAGTGGCGGCTCCTGCGCGGACACTGGCGCCCCGGCAAACGCG
>JANOTV010000379.1:0-14437 GCA_031416495.1 Gemmatimonadota bacterium | reverse complement strand
GGACAGGCCGAGGACTATCTCAAGGCCATCTACGAGCTCGAGCAGCGCGGTGATGCCGCCGGTACCAACGACATCGCGGCGCGGCTCAACATCGCGCCGGCGAGCGTGAGCGGGATGGTGCAGCGTCTCGCACGGCTCGGTCTCGTGGAAGTGGAGCGATATCGCGGTGCCCGGCTCACCGTTCCCGGCCGCGCGGCGGCGCTGCAGCTCATCCGTCGGCATCGCATCATCGAGAGTTACCTGGTCGAACGGCTCGGCTTCGGCTGGGACGACGTGCATGAGGAAGCCGAGCGGCTGGAGCATGCCGCGAGCGACGAGCTCATCGCGCGCATGGCCGATGCGATCGGGAACCCGACAGCGGATCCGCACGGCGCGCCGATCCCGACAGTGAGCGGCGAAGTGGATGAGACGCGACTGCCGTCGATCAACGACCTGGACGAGGGTGGGACGGCCACCGTCGTCCGGATGTCCGACCGCGATCCTGAGTTCCTCCGCTACCTTGATGGCATGGGTATCCGACCCGGGGCGCGCGTGCGAGTGGCGGCGCGGTCGCCGTTCAGCGGGCCGATCACGCTCGAGGTGGAGGGTGAGGCGCGGTCGCACGTGGTGGGGACGAATGTGGCGTCGCAGGTCTATGTCCAGGAAGCTTGAGCGCGCGGCCGGAACGACGGCTTGTCTGCGTGCGGTTCAGGTCAGGCTGGCGAGGTAATCAGCCGGCGTGACGATAGCGAACGTCACTTGGCCCGCAAGCGCGAGCAGGTCGGCGTCGCCGGTGACCAGTGCGTCCGCGCGACCGGCGATGGCCAATTCAAGGAACGGCAGATCGAACGGATCGCGGCATTGCGGCGCGACCGGCGGAGGTGATGGGATCGTCACCACCTCGCACCACGGCAGATAATCCGACAGCAGTTCGTTCTGGTCTGCCTTGCCGAGCTTGAATTTCGGATACGCGAGCACGCGGATGAGCTCCGCGATGGTCGGCGTCGAGGCGAGTGGGATCACCGCGCCCGATTGCCACGACCTCCGCAGATGCGCCACCACTCCGTTCGTGAAAACGAGGGAGGAGAGCACGACGTTCGTATCGAAGACGGTCCGCGAAACCGAAGGCGCGGTGGGGGTCACCGCCGCGCCCAGGCGATCGCATCGTCGACGTCGGTCGAGGTAAGATCGAGTTCCGCCAGCTTCGCCCGCACCGCATCGGCACGCTGGATACGAACCGGCGTGAGGACCAACTGGCCGCCACGAATCTCGACGTCGAAGTACTCGGGTGTCCCCAGCTCCTCCGTTACGCTCTTCGGGAGTGTGAGCTGGTTCTTTGAGGTCATCTTGGCGAGCATTGTACATTCCTTATGTAAGGGTACCTTACAATAAGGAGTTCTGGGCCGAAGTGCAAGTCCCAATCGTGATACTCGCGCGGTGACTGTCATGGCGGCGATTCTAGCGAGCAATACTGCACGAAGCCCAACCGAATCCACGCAGTATCCTCCCATCGTCCAAGCGGAGCAACACTCATCGGCGCCCAGATAATTCTCGCGGTCCTCATCGCGGTCGGCATGCCGCAGGGGAATCAAGCGGTCCCGCGCACCATCGCCATCGACGAGCGCCTGGCTGCCGAAGCGGGTCTCTCCGTCGGCGACCGTGTGGTCATCAACACAATCGCCGGTGCCGCCGGCGGCGACACGGTGACCATCGGCGCCATCACGCGCCGCGGTGCCGACCCGAGCGATATCTCGCGCAGCGAGTTCAAGATCCGCCTTCACATCGCGCACCTCCAACAGATCACCGGCAGCGGCGATCGCGTGGGGCGCTTCGCCGTGCTCGCCGCCGACGACGCGGTGCCGCGCATCAACGCGCTCGCCTTCGGCTTCCGCGCGCATCGCGCCGCCGACGTCGCAGTCGAGACCTCCACGACCTTCCGCGTGGTGAACCGCTTCCATCGCGCCATCGGCGTGATCACCATCGTCGCGAGCGCGATCTTCCTGCTCTGCATCACACTCCTCAAGGTCGATGAGCGACGCCGCGACATCGGCGCGCTGCGACTGCTCGGCATCTCGCGCGCGACCGTCGTGCGGAGCGTCGTGTTCGAGTCGTCGCTCGTCGCGCTCGTGGGCAGCGCGATGGGTGCGGTCATCGGGTGGGGCGCGAGCGGCGTCGTGAACTGGTATTACCAGGGCCTCTACTCCACGCCGCTTCGGTTCACGCTCGTCACGCCGCAGATCATCAGCTTCGCCGTGACGCTGTCGCTCGTGTTGGGCGTCGGTGCGGGACTCGTCGCGGCGCAGCGACTGGTGCGCCGCGCGCCCCTCGACCTCGTGGGACGATGAGGTCCATCGCCCGATGATCCTCCGGCTCGCGCTCAACTCGCTCACGCGTCGCCGCGGACGCACGGCACTCACCGTCGCAGGCGTCGCGGTGGCCGCCGCCATGCTGCTCAACATGGTCATGCTCGGCAGCGGCATGCGCGAGTCGTTCCGTGGGTTCGTCGAGCAACAGGGCTTCGAGTTGCGACTCACGCCGCGCGGCACGATGCCGTTCGACACGGAGGCCACGGTGGGCGGTGGCGCCGAGTTGCTCGCGCGGCTGCGTGCGAACCCGGAGATCGCGGTTGCCGCGCCGGTGCTCGGCGGGCGGCTCTTCACCTTCACGTCTCGCGGCGATGCCGACAGCGTCACCGCATCCTTCGCGCTCGGCATCGATCCCGCGCTGCAGACCGACTATCTCATCGAGGAAGGCCGGGAGATCGCGGCGCCCGATGAGATCGTCGTCAACACGCCGTATCTCGTGGCAACGGGCGCGCGCGTCGGCGACACCGTGCGCACCGCTGCCGGCTACGACGCACAGATGCGCCGGTCGACAGGGGCCCGCGACCTCGTGATCGTCGGCCACGGGCGCTTCATCATGCTCTCAGCGACCGAGATCGCCACCGCGATGGACCTGGGCACGCTACAAGCGATGGGCGCCGCCGAGCGACGCTCGGTGGACCGTCTCTCGGTGGTGCTCGTGCGCGTACGCGATGGTGTCGACGTCGAAGCACTGCGCGAGCGGCTCGAGGCGGAGGAGCCGCGGCTCAGCGCCCTCTCCACCGCCGCCGCGCTGCGCTTCATGGACGAACGACTCGGCTACTTCCGTCAGCTGGCCTTCATCCTCGCATCGGTGTCGCTCATGGTCGGGTTCCTCCTCGTCACGACACTCGTGACGGTCTCGGTGAACGAGCGCATCGGCGAGATCGCGGTGATGCGCGCGATCGGTGTCGCCAAGGGACGCATCGTTGCGCAGGTGATGGCCGAGGGGCTCGCGCTGTCGTTCGTCGGCGCGGTGCTCGGTCTCGGACTCGGACTCGTGACGGCACGCTGGTTGAACAGCATCCTCGCGACCTTCCCCGGACTGCCCGCCGCGTTCGACTTCTTCCTGTTCGAGCCGTCGGCGGCGGCGCGCTCGCTCGCGCTGCTCGTCGCATGCGGCGTGCTCGCCGGGATCTGGCCCGCGTGGCGCGCGGCGACGTTGCCGATCGCGCGGACACTGCGCGAGGAGGCGGTCGCATGAGCACGGTACTCAGCGCGCGCGACGTCCGTCGCGACTATCCGGTCGCCGGAGAACCGGTGCATGCGGTGCGCGGCATCTCGCTCGACATCACTGCGGGCGACTGGGTCGCGATCGTCGGTCCGTCGGGCTGCGGCAAGTCCACGCTGCTCAACCTGCTTGGCGCGATCGATCGTCCGACCTCTGGCAGCATCACCATCGCCGGCCGTGACGTCGCGCAGATGGACGACCGCGAGGCGACGCGCTTCCGCCTCACCAGCATCGGCTTCGTCTTCCAGCGTTTCTACCTCATGCCGACGCTATCGGCGCGAGAGAACGTGGAGCTGCCGATGGCCGAGGCGAAGGTGAAGCGCGCGGAGCGTGAGACGCGCGCGATGGCACTGCTCAGCTACGTCGGGCTCGGCGCGCGCGGTGATCACCGTCCATTCCAGCTCTCCGGTGGCGAGCAGCAGCGCGTGGCCATCGCACGCGCGCTCTCGAACCGTCCCGCGCTCCTGCTCGCCGACGAACCGACCGGTGAACTCGACGCGCGCACGGGCACCGAGATGATCGCGCTGTTCGACCGGCTCAATCGCGATGGCACGACGATCGTCGTCGTGACGCATGACGAGGCGATGGCAGGTGCGGCACGTCGCGTGGTGCACATGCGTGACGGTGCCATCGTCGACGACATGACGGTGCGCGCGCTCGAGCGCGGCACCCCTGCCGCACCGATCGCCACGTGATCTTTCGTCTCGCCTTCCGCGGGCTGCTCGACCGTCCCTGGCGGTCGCTCTTCCTGTTGGTCGGTTTCGGACTCGGCGTCGGCGTGATGATCACGTTGCTCGCGATCGGCGAGGCGATGGTCACGCAGTCGCGCGACGAAAAACTCGTCGGCGGCGGCACGGTGACGGTGCTCCCGGAAGGGATGGACATCGAAGTCATGAAGACCGGTGGCGTCGGCGGACTCTTCGTCTCCATCTCGAACGCACGTTTCGTGCACCGGCAGTTGCTCGGCTCGCCGCGATTCGCGGATGTGGTCACCGCAGTCGCGCCGCAGACGGATGGTGTGCTGATGTACGTGCGCGATGCCGAGGGGCGCGAGCACCAGGCGCGCGCGATGGGAGAGATCCCATCAGCCACGCGCGCCGTCGGCGCAGCGCCCACGCTCGTCGCCGGCACCTGGGACGACGACGAGAGCGATCGCCGGTGGCTCGCGCCCACCGACGCCGAGCTGCGCCATGAGATCGACCGGTTCCATCACACGCCCGACGAGTTGACTGCGGAGGAGCGGACGACGTGGGGGGAGTGGCATTACTTCAACGTGATCTCGGCTGACCGTCGTCGCTGGGCGTTCCTCACGCTCGCGGTCGGCGGCGACGTGCCGCGGGGCGAATGGGGCGGGCGCGTGCTGCTCACGGTGCATGAGCAGGGGAAGGGCGAGCGCCGGTTCGAACGCGACGTGCCGCCCGCGGAGATCCGTCTCGACACCACGCGCGCCGACCTCTCACTCGGCGGTGATCGCGTCGAGGTGTTGCCCGACGGGCGGTATCGCGTGAGCGCGCGCGCGCGGGAGCAGGGCACCGGTGCGCGGGCGACCATCACACTCACCCTGTCTCCTGCGCCCGGCGCGTACTTCCCCGGTGCGGCCATCGGCGGCGAAGGGCTCGTGAGCGGCTACGCGGTGCCCGCGCTCCGAGCTTCCGCCGATGGCGAGCTGTGTATCGACGGCAACTGCGAGCAGTTCGATGGCGCGCAGTCGTACCACGATCACAACTGGGGCGTCTGGCGCGATGTCGGGTGGGAATGGGGCGCGGCGCGCGCGGGAGAGTTCACCTTCCTCTACGGTCGCGTGCTGCGGAGCGGGGCAGACGACATCGCCGAGCCGTTGTTCCTCTACCTCGTGGACTCCCTGGGCTTTCGTGCTCTCTTCCGGCCGAAGGTGATCGAGTACGAGGATTCACGTACGATCGCCGTGAACGGTGCGCGTGTGCGCGTGCCGGCTCGCGCGGTGATGTTCGACGCGCGCGGAGCGGACTCGCTGCGGATCGAACTCGAGGTGGAGGATGCCGCGGGCACCGATCTCCGCCAGGGCGCACCGAGTGGACGTGGCAGCTCGGGCCGCTACTTCATCCAGATGAAGGGCATCGCGCGACTGAGCGGGATGCTCGGCGGTGTGCCGATCAGTGGCAGCGGGACCGGGTTCTTCGAGACCTATCGCTGAACTACACGCTCGGCGCAGTCACTGAGGGCAACCGTTGCATGCTCGGCGCCCCAGTGAGCGAAGGCCCATGTGCACGTACTCGACGCGCCCGCTCGCGGGGTCGCGCACGAGGAGCATGGTCGTGGGACTCCCCACCTTCGGCGTCGCCACCATGCGGTCATCGCCGATGAGCTTCACTGTCGCGATGGTCAGGTCGCGCTTGAACATCAGCGCACCATTCTCCTCGTAGAGCGCTGCCGTCGCGCTGCCGTTGCGATATGTGCCGACGAGCTGACCGCGCTCCACGGCGGTCGCCTCGCGTGGTTCGGCCAGCGTAGGCACGGGATCTGGTGAGATTCCCGCGACGAGTCGTGCGACATGGTCGGTGATGCCGACCAGCGGGCTGCCAGAGAGATTGTCGAACACCAGCACCGCGAGCTTGCGGTCGGGGAACATCGTGACCTGCGCATCGAAGCCGTTGATCGACCCGCCGTGCGTCCAGACGCGCTGCCCGGACTGCGTGTTCACGCTGAGGCCGTAGCCGTAGCGCGCGGTGCCGCCCGGCATCGCCATGTGGCCGGTAGTCATCATCGTGATGGCCTCGGGCGCGAGCACGCGCTGGCCGTCGAGCATGCCGCCATCCATCATCGCGATCGTGAAGCGGGCGAGCTCACCGGCGCTCGCGAAGAGGAAGCCCGCCGCCCACTGCGCCGTGTTCTCCGTGAACGGACGCACGATCGACGGTGCCGCGCTCGACGGGATATGGCCCTGCGAGAAATCGTAGGTGAGCGCGGAGAGCGGACGGAAGGTCGCGCGCGGCATCCCCATCTTCTTGAGTACCAGCCGGTCGACGACCGATGCGAAGCGCCCATGGCCCGCGCGCTCGATCACATAGCCCACCATCGAGTAGCCGGGATTCGAATACGAGATCACGCGACCGGGCTCGGTGAACGAGATCGTATCGGTGATCTCAGTGAACACTTCGCCGAGCGCGCCCTCGCCCATGCGGCCGTAGGGGACGGCGTTGTCGAGCCAGCCGGCGGAATGCGAGAGGAGCTGATGCGTGGTGACGCCGGCGACGCGCGGGCCCTTGTCGGCGATCTCCGTCACGTACGTGCTGATCGGCGCGTTGAGGTCGAGCGTCTTCTCGGCGGCCATCTGCGCGGCGGCTGCGGCGGTCACCATCTTCGTGACGGAGCCCACGCGGAAGAGCGTCTGCTCGGTGACGGGGCGCCTGGTCTCGATGTCGGCGATGCCGAAGCCCTTGGAGTACGCGATCTTGCCGTCGACCACCACGGCGACCTGTGCACCTGGCGTGCGCGTGCGCGCGAGCTCGGCGGTGACCAGTGAGTCGAGCGAGGCCATCCATGCGGACGAGGCGGCGGGCGTCGGCGCGGACGAGGCGGCGGGCGACGCGGCCTGCATCTGCTGCGATGCAGCGGCGCGTGGCGTCAGCACGAGCAGCAAGCCCAGCACGAAGAGCGCGGCGATGATGATCGCGAAGCGTCGGAAGCCTCGACCGCGCGGATGATGTCGCATGATCAGCATGGTGGTCTCACTGCTCGGTGTTGGGGTCAGCTGCGACTTCGGGGGACGCGACCGGTCGTGGCGCGCGTCCGTTCCGCTTCAACACATCGCGCAGAAGGAACTCGATCTGCCCGTTGAGACTGCGCAGATCGTCGTTCGCCCAGCGCTGGACCGCGTCGAGCAGCGCGCGGTCCACACGCAGGAGGAAGGGCTTCTTCTCGGTCACTGGTCGCGACGTCAGGTGTAGAGCGAGCCCGTATTGACCACAGGCTGGGTGCTGTTGTCCGAGCACAGCACCACCAGCAGGTTGCTCACCATCGCCGCCTTGCGCTCCTCATCGAGCTGCACGATCGAGCGCTCCTTGAGCATGTCGAGCGCCATCTCCACCATGCTGACCGCACCCTCGACGATCTTCTGCCGCGCCGCGATGATCGCGCTCGCCTGCTGCCGCCGCAGCATCGCCGATGCGATCTCCGGGGCGTACGCCAGATGCGAGATGCGCGCCTCCATCACCTCTACACCGGCCTTCAGCAGCCGCGCCACGAGCGCGGCCTCGAGCGCCTGGGACACCTCGGCGGTGTGCGTCGAAAGCGACTGACCATCGGTCGTGTGCGAGTCGTAGGGATACTGCGTCGCGACTCCGCGCAGCGCCGACTCGCTCTGCACCGCCACGTACCGCTGGTAGTCATCGACCTCGAACAGCGCCTCGGCGGAGTCGATCACCTTCCATACGACGATCGCACCGATCTCGATCGGGTTCGAGTGGTTGTCGTTCACCTTGAGCTTCGCGGTCTCGAAGTTCCGCACGCGGAGTGAGATCGCGTGCTTCACGAGGAACGGATTCGCGAACCAGAAACCGTCCTTCTTCACCGTGCCCTTGTACGTGCCGAAGAGAACGAGCGCCTTGGCCTCGTTCGGGTGTACGATGAAGAGACCGCCGCGGAGCAGGAAGGCGGCGAAGGTGACCACGAAGGTCGCGAGAAGTCCGGTGAGGTGATTGTCGGCCTGGAACTCGCGGACCATCATGACGGCGCCGACGATGAGCACGGCGATGAGGATCAGGAGGGCGACAAGGCCGTTCGAGGCGGGATAGGATTTATCGCGATACACGGGATGACTCCGTAGAGGTGATATGGTAATGATATTACGCCGAAATCATCCGTCAAGGGTCAGCCGAACCAGACCCGGACCGAGACGATGGCCAGAAAGACCGCAAATGCCCGTCGGAGCTGGATATCGCTCACGTGCTGGACGAGCTGCGAGCCGATGTACGCGCCGGCGATCATGCCGACGGCGATCCAGACTGACGCGCGCACGTCGAGGTTGCCATTCTTATAGTAGGTAAGGGCGCCGATGAAGGCGCCGATCGGAAGCATCAGCGCGCCGAGTGAGGTGCCGGTGGCTTGGACGGCCGGGAACTTGGCAAGGATCATCAGGGCGGGGACGATCACGATGCCGCCGCCGATGCCGAACAGGCCGGAAAGGATGCCGGCGAACAACCCGATGCCGAGGAAGAGATAGGTCACGATTTATTATGGTCAGAGAGGGGATGAATCGATGATGCGATATGGCGATGTCGTGCGCGCTGTAATGATTACGCTAATCAGCGGGATCGCGATTGCCACGCCGTCATTTGCCGAGGCACAGGTGGGCACGGGCCCGAGACCGCCGCGCGAACCGGCGCGTCGACCGAGTCAGGCGCCGCCCGCGCCTTACCAGCCGCCGCCCGCGCCTTACCAGCTGCCGATCGTCGGCCGCGTGCCGAACATCGGGTGGCTCCCACTCTTCGCGCCCATCGAACGGCTCGGCACCAACTGTGTGACGTGGGGCGACCGGACATCGATGCAGGCGATCGGCGTCTCGCGAGGCTGGCAGGTGTTCGGTGCAGGGTACCGTCATTCGTTCATCGGGCTCGATGCGCGTGGTCGTGTGCGCTACCTGATGGATTCGATGCAGGAGCTGTACGGACCGTATCGCGATCGTGAGGAAGCGACGATCTACTTCTTCACGAACGGGAAGGTGGAGATCGGGCGGCGCGGGGCGTGGAACATCAGCGGAGATGCGGGGAACACGTGGCCGCAGGTGTCTGGGTTGTTCGCGAGTGACACGGTGCGAGCGTACCACTACGCGTTGTCACTGGTCAGGCTCTGCGCGGGGTGACCGCGGCAGCACCAGCAACAGGTGGCGACCACTATTCGACCACTCTGATGATTGGGACCGCCGCCACTGCGCCGATCGCGACACGTTAGAATCAACTCATGCGGATGCGCCGACTCTTCGCCCTTTTGATCCCTCTGGCCTGCGCCGCGCTGTTCATCCGGCTTGGCTTCTGGCAGCTCGAACGAGGACGTGAACGCGCAGAGATCAACGAGGGACTCAGTGCACGTCTGACTGAAGCGCCGATGCCTTTCGATGCGCTGCCTGCCGACACCTTGGCTCAGCGCTGGCGACGAGTGACGCTCGCGGGCCGGTTCCGGTACGATCTCGAGCAGGTGCAGGCTGCGCGCACCAATGGCGGTTCACCCGGCGTGCACCTGCTCACCCCCTTGCAGCGCGAGGGAAACGACACCCTCGTGATCGTCTCGAGGGGTTGGGTCTATTCCGCCGATGCGGCGTCGGCGAACCTCGCCCGATGGCGCGAATCGGAGCAGGTCGAACTCTCCGGATATGCACTTCCGTTGCCTCCGGAGGGCACTCCGGCGCCGCCCGACCGGCCCCCCCCCGATCGGCCCCTACCCCTCAGGTCGGTCAATCGGGCGGCCCTGGAATCGAGGCTCGGCGCCCCGGTCTCGCCCGTTCATGTGGTAATGACGTCCGATTCCGTCGCGCGCGCCGACTCCATTCCACGCCGACTCGAGTCGCCGGTGATCGATGCCGGGCCGCACCTGTCGTATGCGCTGCAGTGGTTCGCGTTCGCGACGATCGCGGTGATCGGCGGGGTCTCCTTGTTCAGGGCGACGAGACCGGCGGAGTGATCCGCCGCGCCCCCTATTGTCGCGACACGCGCTGAGGGGTACTTATCAAGAACGCTGCGGGAAGCCCTGCGACCCGCCTCTCTGTTCCAGACAAGCATGCCGACGCCCCTGCGCGCGGCACGAACCCCTTGAGGTGGCCATTGATGGCCGACATGACCGAAGCCAAGCGCGACGACTTCGCTTCTGAAGTCGAAGCGCGCGACGTCGCCGAGGACGCACGCGAGACCGAGTGGGAACATCCGAGTTTCGTGAAGGAACTCTTCCTCGGTCGATTCCGGTTCGACCTCGTCCATCCGCATCCGCCCGAGGATCCCGTCGCCGACGCCGAGGCGCGGCCATTCCTCGCGACGCTCAAGGAATTCCTCGAGCGTTACGATGCCGACATGGTCGATCGCACCGGTGAGATCCCCGAGGAGTACGTGCAGGAACTCCGCGACATGGGTGCCTTCGGCATCAAGGTGCCGCGCGAGTACGGCGGCCTCGGTCTCTCGCAGATGTCGTATGTGAAGACGATGGAGATGGTGACGTCACGCTGCGGTTCACTCTCCGCGCTCCTCTCCGCATCGCAGTCCATCGGTGTGCCGCAGCCGCTCAAGCTCTTCGGCACGCCCGAGCAGCAGAAGGAATTCTTCCCGCGCATCGCGAAGGGCGGCATCACCGCCTTCGCGCTCACCGAGGTGAACGCCGGGTCGGATCCTGCGAACATGACCACCTCGGCGACACCGAGCGCGGATGGCAAGACATGGACGATCAACGGCGAGAAGCTCTGGTGCACGAATGGAACGCGCGCCGATCTGTTTGTGGTGATGGCGCGCACGCCGGACCGCGTGGTGAACGGCAAGCTGCGCAAGAAGCGGATCACCGCGTTCATCGTGGATGCCGCGACGCCGGGCATCACGGTGCTGCATCGCTGCCGCTTCATGGGACTGAAGGCGATCGAGAACGGATGGATGTCGTTCAGGGACGTGCAGGTCCCGGCGCGCAACATCCTGTGGGGCGAGGGGCGCGGACTGAAGCTCGCGCTCATCACGCTGAATACGGGGCGCCTGACGATTCCTGCATCCGTCGCGGGCGCGACAAAGGCGCTCGTGCGCGGTGTGCGCGAGTGGGCGAACGAGCGCGTGCAGTGGGGCGTGCCGATCATCAAACACGAGGCGATCGCGCAGAAGGTCGCGCGACTCACGGCGAACGCGTTCGCGATGGAGTCCGTCGCACTGCTGTCGACGGCGTTGTACGAGCGTGGCGGCACGGACATCCGCCTCGAGGCGGCGATCGCGAAGATGTTCAACACCGAACTCGCGTGGCGCAGCGTGGACGATGCGCTGCAGATCCGTGGTGGGCGCGGGTATGAGACGGCCGATTCGCTGCGCGCGCGCGGCGAGAAGCCGTTCCCCATCGAGCGCGCGATGCGCGACAGCCGCATCAACCTGATCTTCGAGGGCTCGAGCGAGATCATGCGGTTGTTCATCGCGCGCGAGGCGGTGGACCAGCATTTCTCGATCGCATTCCCGATCGTCGCGCCCGAGTCGTCGTTCTCCACGCGCGTGAAGTACGCGATGAAGGCGGCCCCGTTCTACCTGACCTGGTATCCCGCGACGTGGATCCCGTCGTTCAGGTCATACAGCGATTTCGGCCTGCTCGCGCAGCATGTGCGGTACATGGAGCGCACGACGCGCCGCCTGGGGCGTTCGCTCTTCCACGCGATGGTGCGCTTCGGCCCGAAGCTCGAGAAGCGGCAGATGGTGCTCTTCCGCGCGGTCGATGTGGGCGCCGAGCTGTATGCGATGTCGGCGGTGGTGGCGCGCGCGAAGATGCTGGCGGGGCAGGGGAACCAGGGCGCTATGGAGCTGGCCGATGCATTCTGTTGCGAGGCGACGGATAGGATCGAGGCGAGTTTCCGGGCGCTCTACGGAAAGCATGATGAGAAGCTGTACAAGCTCGCGCAGGCCGTGGCGCGCGGGGATCATGCGTGGCTGGAGACGGGGATCGTGGATGGCGAGACGGTGGCGGCGATCACGGAGCCGGTGGGGCAGAGTGGGGAGCGGCTCGCAGTCATGGTGTGAGAGGCGGGAGGTGGGAGGTGGGAGGGGTATGGTGCATCGTGATCTCCTCGGCGAAAAAGTCCCACTACCGCGCATCCTCGGACCATGGCAAGATGTAGCATGAAGAAGATCATCGCCATTCTGTTCGTCTCGCTGGTCACGATCGTCGCGGCCGTGCCAGCCGTCCGCAACGCGGAGCGGACGCCGCTTCCCGAAGGCCAGTGGAGCGGCGTTCCGGGCACCATCGTGCAGCTCTCTCGCGGCGGCACGCACTACGAGGCAGGCGGACCGCTCGATGGTCCCCCGGTCGTGCTCGTGCCCGGCATGTCGGTCCCTTCATATATCTGGGATTCGACGTTCACGGCGCTCGCCCAGGCGGGCTTTCGCGTGATCAGGTACGACCTCTACGGTCGGGGCTTCTCTGCGAGTCCGAAAGTCGTCTACGATCGCGAGCTCTTCGTGGGCCAACTCGCCGAGTTGCTCGATTCGCTGCGCATCACGCAGCCGGTGGACATCATCGGGCTCTCACTCGGCGGCGCCATCACGGCGGCGTTCGTCAACGACAATCCCATGCGCGTGCGTCGTGTGGCGTTCATCGCGCCGTTCAACACGGCGCGTGACATCGGTCCGCTCGAGCGTCCCATCGTCGGCGACTACATTGCTGCGGCCGTGGTCGTCCCCGGGATGCCCGAGTCGCAGCTTGGCGACTTTGCGGATCCGGCGCGTTTTCCGGGGTGGGTCGCGCGCTATCGCGAGCAGATGCGGTACCGAGGTTTCCGCGCCGCGATCCTTTCGACGATGCGCCACTTCGTCACGCGGGATCCCATGCCCGACTATCGCGCGGTCGGCGCGCAGCAACGTCCGCTGCTGCTCGTGTGGGGCGAGCAGGACTCTGTCGTGCCCTTCGCGCAGAGTGTCGGCCTGCGCGAGGCGTTGGTGAACGCCGAGTTCGTCGCGGTGCCCAACACGGGGCACCTGCCGCACCTCGAGCGCGCATCGACGGTGAACCCGTTGCTGGTGCGGTTCCTGCGGTAACTCCCACGCATTCCATTGGAGCGCACCTGTCACTCTCCCTTCCGCTCGCGCGACTGCGCGGCCTGCGAGTCCTCGTCGGCAATACGCCGCTCCTCGCGATCGACTTCGCCGTTGATGACGGTGCACCGCGTCGCATCTACGCGAAGGCCGAGCACTCGAACATGACGGGCAGCATCAAGGACCGCATGGCGCTGCACATCATCAAGTGCGCGTACGAGTCCGGCGCCCTCGAGCCCGGCGGACGCATCATCGAGGCGACGAGCGGCAACACCGGCATCTCGTTCTCCGCCATCGGCCGTTCGCTGGGACATCCGGTCACCATCTTCATGCCCGACTGGATGAGCGCCGAGCGCATCACGATCATCCAGTCGTTCGGCGCGGAGGTGCGGCTCGTCTCACGCGAGGAAGGCGGCTTTCTCGGATCGATCAGGCTCGCGGAAGAACTCGCCGCGGCGACGCCGGGCGCGTTCCTGCCGCGACAGTTCGCGAACGAGCAGAACACCGAGGCGCATTATCTCACGACGGGCCCCGAGATCTGGGCGCAGTTGCGCGCCGATCATGTGCAGCCGCAGGCGTTCGTCGCAGGTGTCGGCACGGGCGGTACGATCATGGGAGCGGGTGCGTACCTGCGCGAGGTGATGCCGGGCTGTCGCGTTCATCCCGTGGAGCCGGCGAACTCGCCGACGCTCACCACGGGTCACAAGGTCGGCAAGCATCGCATCCAGGGGATCAGCGACGAGTTCATCCCGCCGATCGTGCATCTCGCGGAGCTCGATCGCGTGATTGCCATCGACGACGGCGATGCGATCCTCATGGCGCAGCGTCTCGCTGCCGATCTCGGGCTCGGCGTCGGTATCTCGAGTGGCGCGAATTTCCTTGCGGCGCTCGAGGTGCAGGACGAGCTCGGGCCCGATGCCGTGGTGGCCACGATCTTCTGCGATTCGAACAAGAAGTACCTGAGCACCGATCTGCTACGCGAGGAGCCCGTGCGTCCGGAGCATCGTGCACCGCACGTGAGGCTGCTCGGCTTCCGCGCGCTGAATCGTGTGTGCGATGTGTGCTATGACGCGACCGATCCGTCGAGTGCGCCGGCAGGGCTTCTGAAGCTGGCGCGGCGGATCGCGAGCTGACGGTGT
>JANOTV010000378.1:0-3224 GCA_031416495.1 Gemmatimonadota bacterium | reverse complement strand
GACCTCGAACAGGATCCGGGCCGGCTTGACCACCGCCACCCAGCCCTCCGGATTGCCCTTGCCCTTGCCCATGCGGGTTTCGGCCGGCTTCTTGGTCACCGGCTTGTCCGGGAAAATCCGGATCCAGACCTTGCCGCCGCGCTTGATGTGCCGAGTGAGCGCCACACGAGCCGCCTCGATCTGGCGCGCGGTGATCCACCCCGGCTCCAGCGACTGCAGGCCGTACGTGCCGAACGCCACCGTGGCGCCGCGCCGGGCGAGCCCGGTCGTACGCCCCTTGAACATCTTGCGGAACTTGACGCGCTTTGGTGCGAGCATGTCTCAGGTCTCCTTAGGCGTCGGAGGAGTACGTGTTGCCCTGCCGCCCTTCGACGATCTCGCCCTTGAAGATCCAGACCTTCACACCAATGGTGCCGAAGGTGGTCTTGGCGGTCGACGTCGCGTAGTCGATGTCCGCGCGGAGCGTATGGAGGGGCACCCGCCCCTCGTGATAGCCCTCGACGCGCGCGATCTCGGCGCCGCCCAGGCGACCCGAGCACTTCACCTTGATCCCCTCGGCGCCCATCCGCATCGCACTCTGCACGGCGCGCTTCATCGCGCGGCGGAACGAGATGCGCTGCGCGAGCTGCGCGGCGATGTTGTCCGCCACCAACTGCGATTCGATCTCGGGACGCTTGATCTCCTCGACGTTCACGCCGACGTCCTTCCCCGTCAGCTGCTGGAGCTCGTTCTTGAGCTCCTCGACCGCCGCGCCCTTCTTGCCGATCACGACGCCCGGACGGCCCGTGTGGATGGTCACGACGACCTTCCCCGGCTTCCGCTCGATCGTGATGTCGGCGATCGCCGCGCCCCCGAGGCGCGCCTTGAGGTATTTGCGGAGCAGGGCGTCTTCCTTGATGAGCATCGGGAAGTCCTTCTTCGCGAACCATGTCGAGCGCCACGTCTTCGAGATGCCGAGGCGGAACCCGATCGGATGAGTCTTCTGTCCCATTATCGTCCTTCCTTCTCTGCCACGATGATCTCGACGTGGCTGGTTCGCTTGATCATCGGGGTCGCGCGGCCCATCGCGGCCGGCGTCCAGCGCTTCAGCTTCGGACCTTCATTCACGATCGCGTGCTTCACGTAGAGCGCGTCCACGTCGAGCGACGTGTTGGAGCTCCGGGCGGCCTGTTCCGCATTCGACACCGCGGAGTTGAGCACCTTGGAGATCTGCATGGCGGCGTGCTTCTTCGAGAACTTCAGCATCGCCAGCGCCTCGTTCACGCCCAAGCCGCGGATCTGGTCGATCACCAGGCGCATCTTGTACGGGGACTGGCGCGCGGTGCGCTGGATGGCTCGTGCTTCCGTCATGATCACTTGCCTCCCTTGCCACCGGCCGGCGCACTCTGCGCCGGGGCTGCCTTCTTGTCCATCTTGTTGTTGCCGCTGTGTCCGCGGAACAGGCGCGTCGGCGAGAACTCGCCGAGCTTGTGCCCGACCATGTTCTCGGTCATGTACACCGGGATGAACTTGTTGCCGTTATGCACGGCGAACGTGTGACCCACGAACTCCGGGATCACCGTGCTCGCGCGCGACCAGGTCTTGAGGACCTTCTTCTCTCCCTTCGCGTTCATCGTCTGCACCCGCTTGAGCAGGGCTTCCTGGATGAACGGACCCTTCTTGATGCTGCGTGCCATTGGTCGATTCTCCGGTTAGCTCTGCGTGGCCTTGCCGCGCTTCCGGCCACGGACAATCAATCGCTGCGACGGCTTCTTCTTGTTACGCGTCTTCACGCCTTCCTTCTTGCCCCAGGGGCTCACGACGTTGCGCCCGCCGCGTGTGCGTCCACCGTGCGGGTGGTCCACCGGGTTCATGACTTCACCGCGGACCTTCGGACGGCGACCGAGCCAACGGCTCTTGCCGGCCTTGCCCCACGAGATGAGCTCATGCTCCTGATTGCCGACTTCGCCGATGGTCGCAAGGCACTCGCCATGCACCATTCGCATCTCGGTCGACGCCAGGCGCACCGTCACATAGTCGCCTTCCTTCGCGACGACCTGCACGCTCGTTCCTGCCGAACGCGCCATCTGGCCGCCCTTGCCCGGCTTGAGCTCGACGTTGTGCACCGCGGTGCCCAGCGGCACCTCGCGGAGCGGCATCGCGTTGCCCGTGCGCACGTCCGAACCCTTGCCGCTCACGATGGTGTCACCCACCACGAGCCCCTTCGGGTGCAGGATGTAGCGCTTCTCGCCGTCCCCGTACACGACCAGCGCGATGCGCGCCGAACGGTTCGGATCGTATTCGATATGCTCAACAGTGGCCACCTGGCCCTGCTTGTTGCGCTTGAAATCGATGATGCGGTACTTGCGCTTGTGACCACCGCCCAAGCGACGCATCGAAATGTGGCCGTGATTGTCGCGCCCACCGCTCTTCTTGAGCGGCTCGGTCAGCGACTTCTCCGGCGTGGAGCGGGTGATTTCGGCGTTGTCCGACACGGAACGGAACCGTGTCGCGGCGGTCACCGGCTTGAATTGACGGATACCCATTTTATCAGCCCTCGAAGATCTCGATCGTGTCGCCCGCCTTGAGCGTCACGATGGCCTACTTCCAGCGGGGACGCAGACCCATGGCACCGCCCACACGACGGGGCTTGCCACGCTGTTGCGACGTCCAAACGCCAGTGACCTTCACCCCGAACAGCGTTTCGATCGCTGCCTTGATGGTGATCTTGGTGGCGTTCGGGTGGACTTCGAACGTGTACTCACCGCGCGACTGGTATGCGGCCGAGGTCTTCTCGGTCACGATCGGGCGGACGATGGTACGGAGCATTGTCGGCATGTGTTACTTCCCCTTCTTCTTGGGGGCGGCTTTCGCTGCGCTCTTCGCAGCCGGCGCCTTCTTGGCCGCGGACTTCGAAGCGGCCGGAGCGGCCTTCTTCGCCGCAGCCTTCGGGGCAGCCTTCGCTGCGCTCTTCGCTGCGGTCTTCTTCGCCGCCGTCTTCTTGGCCGCCGCAGCCTTCGCGGCGCCCTTCTCAGCCTTCGCGGACTTCGGCGCTTCCGCCGCTGCCGCCTTCTTCACCTTCTCCATCGCCTTCTCCGCCACCGGCGCGAGCGCATGCCCGATCGCCGAGGCTTCGACGAGCACCAGGTCCGACCAGACCACGTCGTACGCGGTCACGTCAGAGTAGGGACGGACCTCGACGCCGGGGATGTTGCGAGCGCTCAAGTAGACTGACGGCTTCGCGC
>JANOTV010000377.1:0-8103 GCA_031416495.1 Gemmatimonadota bacterium | reverse complement strand
CGGTGATCGGCGACCCGGTGAACGTGTCGAGCCGCCTCTGTGGCGCCGCGGCCGCGGGAGAGATCCTGCTCTCGGACCCGTTCCGCTCGGCGCTCGTCTCTCCACCGGCACTCGAGGCTCTCCCTCCGATGGAACTGAAGGGCAAGAGCCAGGCACTTCCCGTGTTCCGCGTCAGGCGGTGAGTGGCCGTCGCGCGGTGATCGCCGCGCCACCCGGCTATGAACGGTTCGCGATCGGCGACGCGACCGTCGTCGCTCTCAGGGATGCGGTGGTGGGGCTGCAGGAAGCGCTGCATGTGTGCCGGACACTCCATGGATGGGCGGCGACGAGTCCGGGAGCGACCGCGCACCTGGGACGCGCGACGACCTGGGGCGCGCGGCTCCCATCAAGTGATATCGACATGGTGGTGCGTCATTCGCGCCGAGGCGGACTCATGGCCGCGATCATCGACGACCTCTTCATCAGTCCGAGTCGTGCGCCCTGGGAGTTGCAGGCGTCACTCCGGCTGCGTGCTGCGGGAGTCGCGACTCCCGAACTCGTCGCCTACCTGCTCTATCCGGCGGCGCCCGGTCTCTGCCGCTCCGATGTCGCGACGCGCCGCCTCCCGCCCGGCGAGGACTTCCCTGCCGCGTGGCAATCAGTGCCCGACGCAGAACACGAGAGCCAGCTGGCGGCGATCGGCGATCTGCTGCGCGACCTGCAGCGCGCGGGTGCGCATCACCCCGACCTCAATGCCAAGAACATCTACCTCGTGCGCGACGAGACGTATGGCACGTGGAAGGCATTTGCGCTCGACCTCGATCGCGTGCAGTTCGTCGGCACCAAAACGAATGCCGCCGGCGCGGGCAATGCCGCGCGCCTCCGGCGGTCGCTGCTCAAGTGGCGCACGAAGCAGGGTCTGGTGATCGCCGACTCGGAACTCGCGATGCTCGACGCGGCTGCCTGGAGCCGCCCGTGAGGGTTCCGATGGATCGTGTCTGCATCGTGATGATGTCGGCGGTGGGCGATGCTGTGCATGTGCTGCCGCTGCTCAATGCGTTGAAGCGCCAGCATGCGTCGATGCATGTCACGTGGGTGCTGCAGCCTGGCCCCGCCTCGCTCGTGCGCGGGCATCCGGCGGTAGATGAGATCATCCTGTTCGACCGCACGAAGGGATGGCGCGGGTTCGCCGACATCCGCGCCGAACTGCAGCGCCGCCACTTCGACCTCGTCATCAATCTGCAGGTGTACCTCAAGGCCGGCATCATCACCGGGTTCACGCGCGCGCCGGTGAAGCTCGGCTTCGACCGCGCGCGTGCGCGCGATGCGAACTGGCTCTTCACCACGCACCGCATCGCGCCGCATGCGATGCAGCACGTGCAGGACCAGTATCTCGAGTTCTGCGACTGGCTCGAGGTGCCGTCCGCACCCGTGGAGTGGAACCTTGGCCCCTGGAACGACGCCGAGCGCACGTGGCAGCGCGATTTCCTCGCGCGCTTCGACCGTCCGATCGCGCCGATCGTCGTCGCGACGAGCAAGGCGCAGAAGGACTGGCTCCCCGAGCGCTGGGCGGAGGTCTGTGATGCACTGCACCATGACTTCGGCCTGCAGCCGGTGCTCGTCGGCGGACGATCACCGCGCGAGGAGCATGCGGAGCGCGTCATCCTCGAGCGCGCGAAGGTGAAGCCGTTCAGTGCGCTCGGGAATGGCGGTCTTCGTGGTCTGGTGGGGATCTTCGGCGGCGCGGCGCTCGTGCTGTCGCCGGACACCGGACCGCTGCACCTGAGCGTTGCGCTCGACCGGCCGGTCGTGAGCCTGATCGGTTACTCGAATCCCCGGCGCGTCGGTCCGTACCGCAAGTTCGGTGACCTGATGATCGACGCGTACGGCGACCCGGGTGAGAACTGCCCCATCTCGATGGAGAATCGGCTGGACCGCATGCCGCGCATCACGGTCCAGCAGGTGCTCGACAAGGTCGAGCGTTGGCGGAGCGCCTACAGCCGGTAGGGCTCAGTGTTTGTCGTCGTCGTCCTCGACCTCGATGTGCCCGATCATACCGAGCAACACATGCGGGGTGCAGTCGAAGTAGAACTTTCCTTTCCCGAAGTTGAGCGGGATGTCGAGCTTCTGTCCGGGGATCTGCAGGTAGGCGCTCGCCGGCGGCAGGCCCTGCACGCCGGGATTCGAATCGGGCACGAAGTTCACGTTGTGGACACCGGTCTTGAGCACGAAGCGCAGTACGTCGCCTTCGTGCGCCTCGATGTGCGCGGGCTCGAAGTAGCTCCCCTTCTCGTTGGTGTGCATCGTGATCTCGATGATCTTGCCGGTGGCCTTCGCCCCCGAGCCTGCGCTCGCGGCGGGCGCGGCAGCGCCGCCGCCTGATGCGGGCTCGCCCGTCTTGTCACCGCCTCCGCATGCGGAGGTGAGGAGAACGGAAAGGGCGAAGAGAAGTGCGGCTGGTGTGCGACGTGACATCGTGATGCTCCCTGTTTGGATGAATGCGGATCGGATCGTGTTCAGAAGTCGCGGCGCACGAACTTGCGCCGCGCGAAGATCGTCGGCACCGACCACCAGAGCATGAGCGCCCCGATGGCGATGATCGGTCCTGCGGCAGTGCCGAAGGCGCGCCGGAACAGCGCCCCCGTGTATCCCAGCAGCGCCGACGCATCGAGCGCCGTCAGCACGAGCACCCGCGCGACGTCCACTGGATTCATGAGCATCAACCCAAGCAGCGGGCGCTCGAGTGGCCAGTCGCCGAACACGGCAACCATCACGAGCACGGCGCCGTCGTACCCGATGGTCAGCACGAACCACGCGCCGAGCGCCATCGCCATGCCGCGCAGCCGGTCGTCGGTGCTGTAGGCGATCGCCATCGCCAGTGCGGCGAAGGTCGCAGTGAGCATCACACCCGCGATCGCGAGGAACGCCAGGGCCAGGCGCGGCGCGCCACCACTCGCGCCATGCAGCAGCAGGGGGATCCCCGTGCCGAGCAGGAATGCCGCCGAAAGCGGCAGCGCCAGCCCGAGATAGAGTCCCGTGAACACCGCCGGCCGCGGCAACGGCTGCGTGAGCAGCATCTCCACGAACTCCCGCGATGCGTACACATGCATCGTCCCGAACACGAGCGCGACGAGCGGCACGAGCAGCAGCGTGGCGTTCAGGAGGCTGAGCACCACCTGGCTCCCGGTGCCACCGAAGATGAACAGCGCCTCCGCGCTCAGCGCGAGCAGCATGCCATAGGCGATGAGCCAGCGATTGTGCGCGAGGTCGCGCACGCCCGCCTTGAGGACCAGCATGATCGCATCATGGTTCATGTGCGCCTTCCGTTGGTCTCGGTCGCATCCTGGTTCATGCGCGCTTCCCTCCTGTCTCGATCCTGAACCCGCGCAGCAGCGCGGCGATCGCTGGCTCGAGCCGACGCGCGCCGGTCTCCTCGAGCAGCGCCGCGACCGGCCCGCCGAACCGCAGCCGGCCGTCGGAGAGGAACGCCACGTCGTCGGAGAGCTCCTCGAGTTCGCTGAGGATGTGCGACGTGATGAGGATCGTGCGACCACGCTGCCGTTCATGACGGAGGTGCGCCTTGAGCAGTCCACTCGAGATCGGGTCGAGTCCCGCGGTCGGCTCATCGAGCACGAGCACGTCCGGCGCGAACAGCGTCGCGGCGGCGATGCTCACCTTCTGCCGCCATCCGCCAGAGAGCACTCCCGCGGCCGTCTCCCACTCGGCGCGCAGGCCGAACGCGTCGATCAACGCCTCGTCGGTCGCTGCGCCCGGGCGCAGCGCCTTGAGCATCGCGAAGATCTCGCCGATCGCGAGATTGTCGGGGAAGCGCGGCGCCTGCGGTGCATAGCCGATCCGTGCACGATAGCGGCCGGCGACATCGATCGGCTCGCCGTCGATGAGGATGCGGCCGGCATCCGGACGTGCGAGGCCGAGCAGAAGCTTGATGAGCGTCGTCTTGCCCGATCCGTTGGGCCCCGCGAGTGCCGTGATCCGTCCCGGCAGCGGCGAGAGCGAGACGCCATCGAGCACCAGCCGGTTGCCATAGGCCTTCCGGAGTCCATCGAGCACGATCATCGTGGCACCCTCATGAGCGGTCGTGGATCGGCGAGTGATGGAGTCAGCACGGGAAACACGCGCTCGGCGGCATCCAGCAGGAGCGTGACCGGACTCCGCAGCAGCAGTATGGCTTCCGGATGGCGCTCCACGACCAGCGCGAAGAGTCGCACGGGGTGGAACGGCACGTCGCCTGCTCCGTCGCGGTCGAGGTCGTATCCCCGGTATGCGTCCCACCAGTTGCCCTCGAACGTGCTGCGCAACGTGCGGCTGTTCGTGGCCACGTCAAACGCATTCACGGCGAAGATGTTGCCGGTGAACCGGTTGTCCTCCGCGTCGGCCATCAGGCGCACTGCCCAGCCGTTGCCGCGGAACGAGTTGTTCGCGATCTCGAGGCGCGATGCGCCCTCGAGGTAGAGGCCGGTGGAATTTCCCTCGAACCTGTTGCCGCTGATCGCGCCGTCGGTGATGTCCTTGAGCAGCAGGCCGTACGCGGCGGAGCCCTTCGACTCGAGGAACGCGTTGCCGCGCATCTGCACGCCCTTGCTGTACATCACGGCGACGCCCGCACCGTTCGCCTCGAAGCGGTTGTTCTCGTAGAGGCAGGAGTCGGAGAACATGAAGTGCAGGCCGTAGCGCCTGTTCCCTTCACTGACGTTTCCCACGGCGCGCGACCCGCGCGAGAACTCGAAGTAGATGCCGTCCCGGTGGCCGGTCACCCGGTTCTCGATGACGCGCGTGTTCGGCGAGTGCCAGAGGTGGATGCCGTTGCCGTTGCTCGTCTCGTCGCGTCCGGTCGCCTGGATGTCGTTACCGCGCACCTCGCAGGAATCGGAGCGCTGCAGGTAGATCGCGAAGAGCGCGTCGCGGAACCGGTTGTCGGCGATGGTGCACCGGCTGGACTCGATCACGCGCACCGCGGAGCGATCCTCCATGTGACTGATGCCGGTGTTGGTGAACTCGAGCCCGCGCACCGTCGCATCATCGGCGCGGATCACGAGCATCCCGTGGGTGCCCTGTCCATCAAGCACCGGCCAGCCCTCACCGACGATGCTCACGCTCGGCACGCGGAGCTCGATCGGCGGCTCTCGGTAGATGCCCGCGCGCACGAGGATGGTCGCGCCGGGCGTCACGGCGGCGACAGCGGCGGTGATCGTCGTGTACGGGCCGGCAGGGCTCACGATGAGTTGCTGCGCCGTCGCCGGTGCGGCGAACGCGGCGAGCAGGAACAGCAGCATGGGTGCGCGCATCTCAGTGGCTCTCATGCGAAGAGATCCCCGCACTGTCCGTGCGCAGCGCGTCCCAGCTCACCGTCGTGCCGCCGAATCGCGCGCGCGCCGCAGCGGCCGCCGCAGGCGACGCAAATGCCACGGCGCGTCCCATCGGGCTCAGCAAGGAACCGTCCACCAGGTATCCTGCATCCTCGGCGCGCACCCATACGCCGGGCGCATCGGGATCCGTGACCCACGCGGATGCGAGCGCCGAGGGCTCCATCGCCCGCACATAGCCCGCCATGCACTCGACGGTATCGAACACGGTCGACTTGCCCGTGCGCGTGAGGACCTGCGTCGCGAAGCGCGCGTCGACGATCTCCATGCGGCAGTAGCCGCACGGCTCCTCGCCGAGCGCCACCGCGCGCGGTGCAGCGGCCGAGCAGGCGCCGGCAAGGAGCGCCATCGCGAGCAGGAGCGCTTCCTTCATGATTCTTTCTTTCGAGCAGGCCGTCGCATGGAATCAGCGGCGGCCACTGCGACGAACCCTGCGGCCAGCGCCAGGGCGAGGCCACCCGACGAAGGCCATGAGGTCGCCGTGAAGTTGAGCAGCTGCTTCCGTCCGATCAACGGCGGCGAGTACGTCATCCCGGGGATCTTGATGATCGCGTGCTCACGGTCGATGTCGTGACCGTAGTCGTATCCCCAACGCCAGTAGTCCCACAGTCCAACGCTGAGCACCACCATGAGCACCGCGCCCCAGACATTGAGCGGGACGCGGCGCCCCATCACCGTCACGAGGATGCCGGAAACCACGAGCGTGCCGAGGATCCACGGCATCCACTTGAGTTCGGGGATCGCATCGGGATCGATCGCCTTCATCCCGATGTAGTGGTTCAATCCATTGATGCTGTTCAGGTCGTTCGGCTTCAGTCCTTCGACGCCATCGATACGGATGAGCATCCCGAGGCCCTCCGGGTACTGCGGCGCGATGAGGTCCACGCGCCACAGCGGCAGCAGAAAGGCGGACGCCATCAGCACGACGGCGATGCCACTCAACCAGCGGGCCCGGGATGTCACCTGTCAGCTACTCCTGCGGGGAGCCGCCGGTGGCGGGTCCCTTCGGGCTGTTCGAGGTGAGTGCGACCGTCGAGCCCGCGGGCGAGACCCTCACGTACCCGGACATCTCCTGGTGCAGCGCCGAGCAGAAGTCGGTGCAGTAGATCGGGTACACCCCGGGACGCGTCGGGACCCAGCGCAGGGTGCGCGTCTCACCCGGCATCACGAGCAGTTCGGCGTTGTTCGCACCGAGCACCGCAAAGCCGTGCGGGACGTCCCAGTCCTGCTCGAGATTGGTGACATGGAAGTAGACCGTGTCGCCCACCTGCACGCCCTCGATGTTGTCCGGCGAGAAATGCGAGCGGATGGCGGTCATGCGCACGCGCACCACCTTGCCCTTCCGCTCCACGCCCGTCTCGCGCTCCGCGCGCGTGACCTGCTGGTGCTGGTTCTCGGCCAGGCTGTAGAACTTGACCTGCTTGTCCTTGATGATCTTCGCGTCGATCGCGTTGGCGTAGTGCGGCTCGCCCTGCGTCGGGAAGTCGAGCAGGAGCTTCATCTTCTCGCCGGTGATGTCATAGAGCTGCGCCGAGTGGGCGAGTTCCGGGCCGGTCGGGAGATAGCGGTCCTTCGTGATCTTGTTCATCGCAAGCACGTACTTGCCGTACGGCTTGACGGTGCCGCCGCCGGGGATCATCAGGTGGCCCACCGCGTAGAACGTCGGCGCGCGGTCCACGACTTCCCAGGTGCCCAGCTTCCACTTCACGATCTCGCTGGAGATGAACATCGAGGTGTAGGCGTAGCCCTTGCCGTCGAACTCGGTGTGGAGGGGGCCGAGGCCCACCTCCTTCACTTCACCGGCGATCGTCGACTCGTACTTGAGCACCGGGATGCCCTCGAGCTCACCTTCGAACGCCTTGTCCTTGATCGCCTGCAGCATCTTCACCGTGCTGTGCACGGGGATGACCGTCGCGAGCTTGCCGCCAGCCACGACGAACTCACCGGTGGGGTCCACGTCGGCGCCATGCGGCGACTTCGGGGTCGGCAGGAAGTACATCACCCCGGGGCAGTCGGCGGGCATGACCTGCAGCACGCTCGTCTTCTTCTCCGAGAACGCGACGCGGCTGCCTTCCCGCATGAAGTTGTGGCGGTAGTCGGCGGTGACGCGCTTGCCCTTGCCATCCTTCACGCACGCCTCGGCGGCCTTGTAGTTCACTGCGGCGATATAGTCCTTGTCGTTCTGCGACGCATTGACCTCGAGCAGCGTGCTCGCCTGCTCAGAGTTGTACGACGTGAAGAACATCCAGCCGGCCGATGGTCCCTTGCCCGCACGGGCGAGGTCGTAGTTGAAGCCCGGCACGATCAGCTGGAACGCGATGTCCATCTTGCCCGGCTGGTCGGCCGTGATGAAGGAGATCTGTCCCTTGAACTGCGCCTTGTAGTCGGCGATCGGCACGTCGCGGTTCGGCACCGGGATGCTGAAGCGCGTGGACGAGACGATGTACTCGGAGTTCGGAGTCACGAACGGCGAGGCGTGGTTGCCGCTCGCATTCGGGATCTCGAGGATCTCGTTCGTCTCGAAGTTGGTGAGGTCGATGCGCGCCACGCGCGGCGTGTTGTTGCCGTTCACGAAGAGCCAGCGGCCGTCGTCCTCGCCCTTGGTCTGCGACAGGGCGGTGTGGTGGAGGTCGTCCCACGGGATGAAGCCGTAGGAGGTCTCGAGCATCGGCTTGGTCTCTTCCGAATAGCCCCAGCCGTTCTCCGCATGCTGCGAGAAGACAGGGACGGTGCGGAGGAG
>JANOTV010000376.1:0-11964 GCA_031416495.1 Gemmatimonadota bacterium | reverse complement strand
AGTCGTATCGCAAGCTGGCGATGACGTACCACCCCGATCGCAACGGCGGCTCCAAGGAAGCGGAGGAGAAGTTCAAGGCGATCACGGAAGCGTACGACGTGCTGCGCGATCCGCAGAAGCGCGCGGCGTTCGACCGGTACGGCGAGGCGGGGCTGAGTGGCGGCCGCGGCGGGTACCATCATGTGGACCTCAACGAAGCGCTCTCGATCTTCATGCGCGACTTCGGCCTCGGCGACATGTTCGGCGGCGGTGGGGGCGGGCGTCAGTCCGGCCCGCGCGCTGGCGCCGATGTGAAGATCGATCTCGACCTCACGATACTCGAGGTCGCGATCGGTGTCACCAGGTCCGTCACGCTCAAGCTCCTCGACCCCTGCGATCGCTGCCAGGGCAGCGGCGCAGAGGCGGGCACCAAGCCGCAGCGCTGCACGACGTGCGCGGGGCATGGTGAGGTGCGTCGCGCGCAGCAGAGCTTCTTCGGCCAGTTCGTGAGCGTTGCGCCATGCCCCACCTGCCGCGGCGAGGGCGTGGTGATCCAGTCGCCGTGCCGCGCGTGCCGGGGCGAGGGCCGTCAGCGTGGCGAGCACACCATCGAGATCAAGGTCCCGGCGGGCGTCTCCACTGGCCAATACATGCACATGCGCGGCGTCGGCAACGCCGGCGTACGTGGCGGGCCGCGCGGCGATGTCATAGTCGCCTTCGAAGTCACTGAGGACGAGCGCTTCGAGCGCGATGGCGAGGATATCTATTGTGAAGTGCTCGTCACCTACCCGCAGGTCGTGCTCGGGGCCGATGTCGAGGCGCCCGGTGTCACTGGTCCGTTGACGCTGCGCATCCCGCCGGGCACACAGAGCGGCCAGGTGTTCACGTTGCGCGGCCGTGGCCTGCCGCGCGTGAATGCGAGTGGCGTGGGCGACCTGCATGTGCGCGTGCATGTATGGACGCCGCAGAAGCTACAGAAGGAAGAAGAGCGGTTGGTCGAACAGTTGCACGAGACGCAGCAGAAGCCACCCGAGAAGCGCGAAAAGGGATTCTGGTCGAAGATGAAAGACGTGTTGAACGCATGACCTGGTCTCGCGTCGCGATCCAGCCGAGTTCGGTCGACCTTCGCGACGTCGTCGCGTCGGCGATGTTCTCGGCGGGTGCAGAAGGTCTGCATGAGGATGGTCAGCGCCTCGTCACGCATCTCGCCGAGGAGTTCGACACCGATGGGTTCGTTGCCCAGGTGCGTGCCGCCGATGAGGATCTCCTCGCTGACGTGTCCGCGCTCGACGATACCGACTGGAGCGAGCGCTGGCGCGATCGCATCACTGCGCACGAGCTCGGCGGGCTGACGGTCACGCCGCCATGGCTCGCGGAGGGACGCGATCCTGCGACGACGATCATCATCGAGCCGGCGATGGCGTTCGGCACCGGTGAGCATCCCACGACGCGCGGCGTCGTGCGGCTCATGCAGGGTGTGATCCTGCCGGGCGATTCCGTCGCCGACCTCGGCGCGGGGAGCGCGGTGCTTGCGATCGCTGCGGCGAAGCTCGGCGCGGCGCGCTGCTTCGCGATCGAACTCGACCATGATGCGATCGAGAATGCAGAAGAGAACGTCGTGCGCAACGATGTCGCCGATCGCGTCGCAGTGCTCGAGGGAGATGCCGCCGCGTTCCTGGGACTCGTCGCCCCGGTGCGCGTGGTGCTCGCGAACATCATCTCCTCCGTGCTCGTCGAGCTGCTGCCGGTGATCGACATGTCGCTCGACGAGGGCGGCGTCGCGATCCTCAGCGGGATCCTCCATGAAGAACGGCCGATGATGCTCGAGGTGCTCGAGTGCGGAGGCTGGCGCGTGGACGCCGAGGATCACGAGGATGCATGGTGGAGCGTGCGGGTGTCGCGCGCGTGAGCCTGCCGACGTTCGTGACCGACGAGCCGTTCAGCGCGCCGTCCACGGTCACGCTTGGCGAGGAGAACGCGCATCACATGCGTGTGCGGCGACTGCGTACCGGAAGCCGCGTCGGACTGCTCGACGGTGCCGGCACGCGCGGTGAGGGCATCGTGACGCAGCTCGCGAAACGGCATGCGACGGTCAGCGTGGAAATGGCGACGGTCATCGAGCCGGTCGCGGCGGTTCATCTGATGCTGCCGGTGGCCGACAGGGACCGCATGCTCTGGCTCGCCGAGAAGGCGACGGAACTGCAGGTAGCGAGCTGGCGGCCGGTGGTGTTCAGGCGATCGAAGCAGGTGAGTCCGCGCGGCGAGGGACCGGTGTTCCAGCAGAAGGCGCGCGCGCGGATGGTGAATGCGCTCGAGCAGTCCGGGGGCGCATGGCTGCCGGCGATGTATCCGGACGCGACGGTGGAGCATGCGATCGCGGCGCGCGCTCCGGGGCTGGCACTGGTGCTCGAGGCGGGGAGTCCCGGAGTGCTCGAATTCGTGATGCCGGTCGTTCATGAGACCTGGGCTTCGGGCGCGGCTGTGCCGGCGATCACGCTGGTGATCGGACCGGAGGGCGGGTACGAAGCGTCTGAGCTCGAGGCGCTGGTGCAGGCCGGCTTTCGGCTGGTGTCGCTGGGGTCGTCGATCATGCGGTTCGAGACGGCGGCGGTCGCGGGGATCGCGGCGGTGCGGGCGGCGCTGGACCTCGCGAAACTCCCGAGTCCCATGATTCCACTGGAGAACGACTCCGAATGACCGACTGCCTGTTCTGCAAGATCGCGCGTGGTGAGATCCCGGCCGGGAAGGTCGCTGAGAGCGAATCGTGCATCGCGTTCAGGGACATCTCACCGCAGGCGCCGGTGCATGTGCTGGTGATCCCGCGGGCGCACTATGCCTCGCTGAACGAAGTGCCCGATGGGACGGTGCTGGCCGCGATGGGTGATCTTGCCCGCCAAGTGGCGCAGTCCGAGGGGCTCGCGAAGGGGTATCGCTGCGTGATCAATACGGGCGGGGATGGTGGGCAGACGGTGGGGCATCTGCACATGCATGTGCTGGGTGGGCGGCAGATGAGGTGGCCGCCGGGGTGAGATACTCGGGCAGTGGGCAGTTTCGGCCGTGACAAATGAAGAACGCCGAAAATAGCTGCAACAAGTCTCGACTTCTCCTCGGCGTGAATCCGGCGAATCTGTGGCGCGACGCCGTCAGTTGGCCGTCAGAAGACCGTCAGTCGGCAAGTGCAACAACCCGAACTGGCACGGGCACAACTACGTCCTCGAAGTCTCCGTCACCGGCGAACCCGACCCGGTCACGGGCTACGTCATCGACCTCGGCCAGCTCAAGCAGATTGTCGAGCGCGACCTCCTCCGTGCGACCGCGGTCACGCCTCGCCAAGTGACTCGAGGTCGCCCAGGTCCTTCGCCCTTCCGCTCGCGCGCTTGTTGCGGATGAACGCAGCCCGTCCAACGAACGGCACCCGAAGCTCTCCGAACAGGTCCTCGACCCGCTCTTCCCAGGCTTCCTCGAACGTCACGCCGCTCACGCTGGTGAGAATGTCGATGCGGTAGGGTGGCAAACCGAACTGCACCACGACGTCGGGTTTCGCAAGATCGGCCTCGCTGATCGCCAGCACCTCCAGTGGCGCGCCGAACAGCGCCAACGCCAGCCACACCCGTCGAGCGTTGCCGGGCGACGCATCGATCCACACGTCGAGGTCGACCGTGGCGCGCGGAACACCATGCACACCCAAGGCATGGGCGCCCACGATCAGAAACCTCGCGTCGGCCTTCAGCAGCTCGACCAGAACGTCGCGAAAATCCTCGACCACGTGTCTTAGCCGCGATCCGGCTTCGGAGGCGACTTCCCGCGCAAGTTCGTGATGACGACTGGCATCGTCGCGCGCGTGTACGTCGGGAGACGCCGGTGCGTCCGTGCCCACAGCATCTCGCTGAGTTCCGTCACGAGCCGGAGGCGTTCGGCGGCAGTTCCCGCGACGCGTGCGTCGCTCGCTTCACGACTATGCAGCGATACCACTCGCCCGGTCATCGCGCTGCGGTCTTTCGGCATGCATGAAATGTGGCGCTGCCGTCCGGAACCGGATAGCTGGCGACAGCTGGCGAACGCGGATTCAGGCGGAGTTACTCGCTGAGGGTTGCCCCACGGTGAGGGCGGACCTAACTTACGTGGCTACTACACGATTCCCTAGCCGGCGCACAAACGCCATGAAGGGGGGAAGACCAGTTTGTCAGAAGTCATCATCCACGAAGATGAAAACTTCGAGCGCGCACTGAAGCGCTTCAAGAAGAAGTGCGAGAAGGCAGGGATCCTTTCGGATCTCCGCAAGCACCGCCACTACGAGAAGCCGAGCGAGAAGCGAAAGCGGAAGCTCAACGCAGCGCAGCGCAAGAATAAGCGCTCCCGGACACACTGATGTCCGGGCTGACGGTACTGGTGCGGGGTGAGCTCAATGACGCCCGAAAGGCGCAGGACAAAGAACGCGTCCTGTTGCTCGGCACCGTGCTGTCGGAGATCAAGAACCGCGAGATCGAGCTTGCGCGTGACCTTACTGACGATGACGTCATTGAGGTGATGCGAAAGGCCATCAAGCGGAGACGCGAGTCGGTCGAGGTGTACGAGCAGGCGGGGCGCCCGGAACTGGCCGCCGTCGAACGCAGGGAAGCCGAGGCCATCACGGTCTGGCTCCCGGCGGCGCCTTCGGACGACGAAGTACGCCGCGCGGTCCGTGAGGCCATCGCAGGTGGTGCCTCACAGATCGGCGCCGTGATGTCCAAGGTGATGCCGCGCTTCAAGGGAAAGCTCGACGGCGGCGTCATCAACCGGATCGCACGAGAGGAGCTCGGGACATCGCAGTGAGCTTCCAGGCGCACGCCCTCGAGGTCCTCGAGTTCGCGCGATTGCTCGATCATGTCGCGGGGCACGCATCAAGCACGCCGGGCGCAGGGCGCATTCGCGCCTTGCGCCCGTTGTCTGTCGGGGGCACCCGTCCTGAACGGGAGGAGGTGCTCGCGACGCTCCGCTCCGAGCATATCCGTGTGGCCGGCATGCGCGCCCTCATCGACGGCGAGGACGGCTGGAGTCCCGAGGCCGTGCCCGATCTCGAGGATGCGTTCCCGCGTCTCCGAGTGCAGGGCGCCTCCTGGAACGGACGCGAGCTGCGCGCCGCCATCGTGCTCCTGCAATCGTCGCGACGCACGCAGGCCGCGCTCCGCGACGAGAAACGGCATCCCGCCGCGCGCGCACCGCTCTCCAACCTCGCCGCGCGACTGATCGCACGGCCGCAGATCGAGGCGCGGCTCGAGCGCGTGCTCAGCGAGGATGGCGAGCTCAAGGACGACGCTTCCCCCGCGCTGCGACGCCTGCGCAAGGAGATGCGCGGCGCCGAGGGCGAACTCGTGCGACTGCTCGAGCGCCTGATGGCGAAGCTTGAGCCACATCACCGCGTGGACGATGCCTCGGTGACGCTGCGCAACGGTCGCTACGTGATTCCCGTGCGACGCGAAGGTCGCGGATCGCTCGGCGGCATCGTGCACGACTCGTCACAGTCGGGGCAGACGGTGTTCGTGGAACCGCCGGCCGCGGTGGAGGCGGGGAACCGCATCCGCGAGCTCGAGGCGGAGGAGCGCGAGGAATGTGAACGCATCTACCGCGAACTGACGGACGAGCTGCGGCCCGAGCGCGAGGCGCTTGCTGATGCGCTCGAGGCGCTCATCGTGCTCGACTCGCTCTATGGGCGCGCGCGATACGGCGTCGCGGCGCGGTGTGCGGATGCCGAGCTCGCGGCAGCGCGTGATGGCTTCCATGTGCACGATGGGCGTCATCCGCTGCTGCTCGCGCAGGGCATCGCGGTCGTGCCGTTCGACCTGATGATGGAGCCGACGGAGCGCACGCTGCTGGTGTCCGGACCGAACACGGGCGGCAAGACGGTGCTGCTCAAGGCGCTCGCGCTCTGTGCGCTCATGGTGCAGAGCGGCATCCCCGCGCCGGTGGGCGCAGAGACGGTGCTGCCGTGCTTCGACGATGTGTTCGCCGACATCGGTGATGAGCAGAGCCTGCAGGCGTCGCTCTCGACGTTCAGCGCGCACCTCCGGAACCTCACGGAGATCATCGAGCGCGCATCGCCCGATTCGCTCGTGCTGGTCGACGAGCTCGGTTCGGGCACGGATCCCCTCGAAGGCGCAGCGCTCGGCGGTGCGATCCTCGAGGAGCTCACGCGTCGAGGCACGACGACCATCGCCACCACGCATCTCGGCGCGCTGAAGGAACTCGCCGGCGAGGTGCCCGGCGTGGTGAATGCGTCGCTGCAGTTCGACGCGGAGCGCCTCGCGCCGACGTACCGGCTGATCAAGGGCATTCCGGGGCGCTCGTACGGTCTCGCGATCGCGCGGCGGCTCAACATGCCGACGTCGGTGCTGGAGCGCGCCGAGGCGCGCGTGCCGAAGTTGGAGCGCGATCTCAGTGCGCTGCTCGCGGATGTCGAGCGCCGCTCGGCGACGCTGAGCGCGCGGGAGCGCGACGTGACGTCGGCCGCCGAGGATGCGCGCGTTGGCGCCGAGCGCGTGGCGGAGCGTGAGCAGCGCGTGACGACGCGTGAGCGCGAGGTCGAGCGTCAGGCGCGCAGCGAGGCGAGGAAGTATCTGCTCGATGCGCGGCAGGAAGTGGAGCGCACGATCCGTTCGCTCAAGGCAGCGGGTGCGGCGGCGATCGACGAGAGCGCGGCGGAGGCACGGCGCTCCCTCGAGCAGCGCGCCGCTGCCGAACGTGGCGCACTGGAGGCGATCGCCGTGCGTGAGGCGCGCGAAGTGCGCGAGGCGCTCGAAGGGCGTGAGGCGCGCGCGCCTGCCATCGACGAACGCGGCGCCCCCCTCGAGATCGGCGATGCGGTCGCCGTCGCGACGCTCGGTGGAAAGACCGGCCAATTGCTCGAACGCCGCGGCAACGATGCGATTGTCGCCGTCGGCGTGATGAAGCTGGCGGTGCCGATGCACACGCTGCGACGCATCGCGGCGCGGCACCGGAGCGAAGAACGCGCGGTGATCGCCGTGGCGATGAGCGACGCGCCCGACGTCGAGGCCAAGACCGAGGTGGACGTGCGCGGCATGCGCGTGCATGAAGTCGATGAAGCGGTGGCGTACGCGCTCGACCAGGCGGTGCGCGCGGGCCTGCACGCGCTGCGGATCATCCACGGCAAGGGCACCGGCGCGCTGCGCATGCGGGTGAATGAGCTGCTCTCGAAGGACTCGCGCGTGCAGTCGTTCCGGCTCGGCCTCTGGAACGAAGGCGGCGCCGGCGTGACGCAGGTGGAGCTGTGATCCCGGAGGAAATCGTCGAGCAGGTCTCGCAGCAGGCGGACATCGTCGCGATCATCAGCGAGCATGTGAAGCTGAAGAAGGTCGGCTCGGTGTGGCGTGGCCCGTGCCCGTTCCATCAGGGCAAGAGTGCGAACTTCTCGGTGCAGCCGCGCGGCGGGTACACCTGCTTCGTCTGCGGCGAGAAGGGGAGCGTGTTCACCTTCGTGCAGAAGCGACTCGGCATGAGCTTCGTCGAGGCGGTGAAGTACGTCGGCGAGAAGACGGGCATCGAGGTGACGGAGGTCGATCGCAAGCGCGAAGGTCCCGACTCGCGGGAGCCGCTCTGGGAACTACAGGCGACGGTCGCCGAGTTCTTCCAGCGAACGCTGTGGGACGAGCCGGTGGGCGCGCAGGCGCGCGCGTATCTCGCGAGCCGCGATGTGTCGCGCGCGACGGCGGACAGGTTCGGCATCGGCTATGCGCCGCGTGAACTCGGCGCGATGCGCGCGCACCTGAACGGACTCGGCTACGACGACGATCGTCTGCTCGCGGCGGGCCTGCTCGTGAAGTGGGAAGACCAGGAGGAACTGCGTCCGCGTTTTCGCGACCGGCTCCTGTTCCCGATCCTCGACCAGAGCGGTCACACGGTCGGGTTCGGCGGGCGCCTGCTCGGGCCGGGCGAACCGAAGTACCTGAACTCGGCCGAGTCGGAGATCTTCGCGAAGGGTCGCACGCTCTACAATCTATCGTCGGCGCGCAATGCGATCAGGAAAGAGGACAAGGTGATCATCGTCGAGGGCTACTTCGACGCGCTGCGCCTCGTGGATGCGGGCATTGAATACGTCGTGGCTCCGATGGGGACCGCGCTGACGGAGCAGCAGGCGGAGCTTATCGGCAAGTACACCCGCCATGTGTTCCTGCTGTATGACTCCGACGGTCCCGGGCAGAAGGCGACCTTCCGCGCCGCCGACGCGCTGCTGGCGAAGGGACACGAGGTGCGTGTGGTGACGCTGCCAGAGGGCGAGGATCCGGACACCTTCACGCGCACGCACGGGCGCGATGCGGTGGACCGCCTCATTGAAGGCGCGCTCGACGTGTTCGACCGCAAGGTGCAGCTGCTGGAGCGCGCGGGATGGTTCGCCGACCTGCAGCACAAGCGCCGCGCGCTGGACCGGCTGCTGCCGACCATCCGCGCGGCGAGCGATCCGATCACGCGCGACCTGTACCTCGCGCGCGCGGCGGATGCGGCGGGGATCGCGCGGGAAGTGCTGCTCAAGGAGCTCCATGCGGCGCCGAGGCGCGGCACGGCGCGCTCTTCGGTGGCGCCCGCCAGGAGCGCTGGTGGAGAGTCGGCGGCCTCGGACCGTGTCACTTCGACTGCCCGGGAGCGTGCGCCGGTTCTGAGCGGACCATACCGTTCAGGCGTAGAGCAGGGGAACGCCGAGCAGACGCTCATCCGCGTGCTGCTGACCCAGCCCGTGTGGCAGGACCTGATCTTCGAGGGCGTCGGGCGGCTCGAGGGGGAGGAACTCCCCGGTGACGATGCCGGCGGCGCCGAAGAGCTGGATGACGATCCGCATGCGGTGATGCGCGATCCAGTGTACAGGGCCATTTACGAGGCGGTGCAGCGGCACGGCGCGAATGCGTCGCCGGAGGCACTCGCCGAAGAGCTCTCACCGCTCGAGGTGCAGGTCTACGAGGACCTGCGCGGCGAGCCGGATGCCGTGGTCGATGCGAAGCGCAGTGTCGAGGAGTCGATCCGGCAACTCAGGGTGCGTTCGCTGGATGACCGGAAGCGGTCGCTCGAATCCCTGCTGGGGTTGGCCGATAGTGATGAGAAGGACCAGATCACGATGCAGATGAAGAAGCTGGTCGAAGAGAAGCGCGCCCTCGGTGCCTATCACTGGGGCATGGTACGAAAGAAGTGACTCCCTCACGTTTCCCACCTCCCCACTGTCCATAATGTCAGACCTATCAGCAGTGCTCGCCCTGCAGGACGATGACCTCGTCATCAGCGAGATCGAGAGCCGCCTCGCGGCACTCGATCCGCGCATCAATGAACTCGACACGCGCCGCCAGCGCATCGTCGACACCATCACGCGCCAGTCGACGCTCGTGGGCGCCGAGGAGAAGAAGCAGGCGTTCCTTCGCGACAAGATCGCCGAGCACCGCGCGCTGATCGACCGCAACCAGGCGCAGCTCGACAACGTGAAGACGATGCGGCAGGCGACCGCGGCCTCCGCGCAGATGGAGCAGGCGCGTAAGATCGTCTCCAGCGAGGAGAGCGACCTGCTCTCGCTCAACCGCAAGCTCGAGGAGATGCGCGGCGTACTGCACACTGCCAAGGCCGAGCTCGAGACCTGCGAAGCCGAGCAGGCGACGGCCCGCGTCGAGGTCAGGTCGCAGCGCGCCGAGCTCGAAGGCGAGTTCGCGGTCGCGCAGGGCAAGCGCGCCGCGTCGGCGAAGGAAGTGCCCGCTCCGCTGCGTTCCAAGTACGATCGCATCCGGAGCCGCAAGCGCGTGCAGGTCGTCGTCGCGCTGAACGCGCTCTCGTGCGGCGCCTGCGACACCGCCATCCCGATGCAGCGTCGTCATGCGATGACCTCGTCGCCGACGATCGAGCTCTGCGAAGTGTGCGGCGTCCTCATGTACAGCGCAGTGTGACGAAGGCCTCCTTTCGGCCGACCGCGCGTTGGCTCGAGCCGCCGGAGGCGCCGGCAGGCGTCGCGGAGATGCTCGAAGCGGCGCTCACGCCGAGCGGTGAGCGCGCGGGAAAGGTGGCGGTGCCGGCCGCGGTGTGTCGGCTGCTCGCCGCGCGCGGGATGCACACGCTGGATGAGGTGAAGCGTTTTCTCCGTCCTGCGATCGAGCAGGTGGAGGCACCGGAGGCGCTGGCCGACCTGGTGCGCGCCGCCGAACGCCTGCTCACGGCTATGCGCGCGGGGGAGACGATCCTCGTGCACGGCGATTATGACGTCGACGGTATCTGCTCGACGGCGCTCATGACACAGTCGCTCCGCGCGCTCGGCGGGAAGGTCGTGCCGTTCATTCCCGACCGCCTGCGCGATGGGTATGACCTTGGGCCGGCGGGCGTCGCGGCAGCGATCGCGAATCATGCGACGGTCGTGCTGACCTGCGACTGTGGCACCACCGCGCACGCCGCGGCCGACGCACTGCGCGCGGCGGGCGTGGACCTCATCATCAGCGACCATCACCTGCCGGGCGGTCCGCTGCCGACCGCGTATGCGGTGATCAATCCACGCCGGGTGGACTGCACGTCGCGCGACAAGGATCTCGCGGCGGTGGGGGTCGCCTACAAGCTCGCGCTCGCGGTGACGCGGCTCGCGGGTGGTGATGAGCAAGCGGTGCACCGGCAGCTGGACCTCGTCGCGCTCGCGACCATCGCGGACGTGGCTCCGCTGCGCGGAGAGAACCGCGTCTTCGCGCGGCTCGGACTCCAGCAGATCCAGGCCGGCACCAACATCGGCCTCAAGGCACTCGTGCGCGCGTCGCGGCTCGACGGCAAGGCGATGAGCGCCGGCCGCGTGGGCTTCACGCTCGCGCCGCGCCTCAATGCGCTCGGTCGGCTGCGCCATGCGCTGCGCGGGGTGGAGCTGTTGCTCGCGACCGACGAAGCGACCGCGAACGGCATCGCGCGCGAGTGCGAGGAGCTGAACGTGGCGCGGCAGGAGATGGACCGCCGGATCCTCGCGGAGGCGCTGCAGCGCATCGGCAACCTCGACCTGGAGCAGACGTGGGGCATCGTGCTCGACTCGCGCGAGTGGCATGCGGGCGTGATCGGCATCGTCGCCTCGCGCGTGGTCGAGCAGACCGGGCGGCCGGCGTTCATGATCGCCATCGATGAAACGACGGGCCGCGCGGTGGGGAAGGGATCGGGCCGTTCGATCGGCGCCTTCGACCTGCATGCGGCGCTGCAGGCATGCACCGACCTGCTCGTGAAGCATGGCGGGCATCGTGCGGCGGCGGGGCTGACGATCGACGCGGCGCGCATTCCCGAGTTCGCGGCGCGCTTCAACGAGATCGCCAAGGCGCAGTTGACGGCGGATGATCTCGTGCCGCAGTTGCGCACGGACATCGAGTTGCCGTTCGACGAGGCCAATGCGGTCTTCGAGCAGTCGCTGCGACACCTGGAGCCGTTCGGCGTGGGCAACCCGGGACCGGTGCTCATCTCGCGGGGCGTACGCGTGGCGCGCGCGGCGCGGAAGCTCGGGACCGATCACCTCAAGGTGCTGCTCGAGACGTCCACCGGCTCGATGGACGCCGTGGGCTGGGGAATGGGCGCACGCGCGGACCGGCTCACCGTCGGTGCGCGCATCGATATCGCCTACAAGCTCGACCTGAACGAATACCAGGGCACGAACACACTGCAGGTGGTGCTCCAGGATTTCCGCCCGAGCACGGCGCCTGACGGAGCGGCGAATGCCTAAGCGGGAGACGCCGCAGTCGGAGCGGCTCACCGGCTCGGTGAACGAGTTGCGGATCGTCGCCGGCGAGTGGCGCGGCCGGCGCATCGCCGTGCCGGCGGGCGATGTGCGTCCCACCGGCGACCGTGTGCGCGAGGCATGGATGAGCATCATGCGCCCCTGGCTCGAACGCGCGCGCGTCGCCGACCTCTGTGCCGGCTCGGGCGCCCTGGGCCTCGAGGCGCTGTCCCGCGGCGCCGCGCACTGCGACTTCGTGGAGCACGATGCCGCCGTGCGGCGCACGCTCGTCGCCA